>CBDTVC010000364.1:0-4284 GCA_965363925.1 uncultured bacterium
TCCGCTCACCCAGCCACATAACGAAGATTGTGCCCGCCACGAGCACGATCACTGTCGAAACAATGAAGAAAATCCGAGGGATAACAACGGCCTGCCCGGTGTCACCGTGCATCAAGTTGATTGCGAAGCCGATTGCCTGAATCGCAGTAATCAGGAGCGTTCCGTAGCGAGTCCACTGTGTGATCTTCTGACGACCTTCTTCTCCTTCACGCTGCATCTTCTGGATCGTAGGCGATACGGCCCCAAGCAGCTGGAAGATGATCGAGGACGTGATGTACGGCATAATGCCAAGCGCAAAGATACCGGCCGCGCTAAACGCTCCGCCCACAAACATGTCGATAAACCCAAACAGGTCGTTCGGATTTCGCGATTCGTTTATGCTTGCGAGTCGTGCAGCGTCTACCCCGGGAAGGGTCACAAACGCACCGATCCGGTAGATGATGAGCAATAGAAACGTATAGGTGATACGCTTCCGTAGCTCTTCAATTTTCCAGATGTTTCGCAGGCTTTCGGTTACTGAAGCCATAACGTAATTCCTTACCGGTGATTCTTAATTGCCGTGGGTCGCTCGCAGTGGAGTTTGCAGCAGTTGGGGTTACTCAGATGTCTCAGCGGTTGGCTTCGCGGTTGGCTTCGCCGCGGATACTGTCGCAGAACCGCCCGCCTTTTCGATCTTGGTAACAGCCGACTTACTGAAGCCGTTCGCTGTAACTGTCAGCGCGGTCGACAGATCTCCATCACCGAGGATCTTCACAAGTTCTTTCTTAGAAAGAACACCTGCTTCGCGAAGCGATTCCGGCGAAATGTTTCCCGCCTCCAACCTGCCACTCTCAACTAATTCGTTCAGGGTAGAGACGTTAATTCCTTTGTATTCGGTTCGGAATCGATTCTTGAAACCGTACTTCGGCACTCGGCGCTGAAGTGGCATCTGGCCGCCTTCAAACCAGGCAGGAATACTTGCACCGGATCGCGACGTCTGTCCCTTGTTTCCCTTGGTAGAACTGTGACCACCGTAACCGGAGCCGACACCTCGGGCAATTCGTTTGCGATTTTTTGTTGACCCAGTTGCGGGCTTAAGATTCGAAAGATCCATTTGTCTGTATGCTAACGCCCGCAAAAAGCGGACTCGCTGAATTTACTAGTTGACTTCTTCGACCGAGACCAAGTGATGCACCTTCGCGATCATGCCTCGGATTTGAGGCGTGTCGTTGAGTACAACTGTTTGGTTCATCTTTCGAATGCCGAGCGCTCGAACGGTGTCCTTTTGTTTCTGGGGACGCCGAATAACGCTTCGGACCTGAGTAATTTTGAGCTCTTGGCTCTTCTTCTTTGCCATTCTCTTTGCGGTTGGTCTTTTATACCGGACTCTAACCCCGGCATTTTACCGGATCCTTCTTTATCTAATGCTACTGTCGCAACTCTAACGCGTACTGTCGCGACCTCGATCACACGATCGAATTAATCAGCCTCCGAAAACACGGGAAAGAGGCACACCGCGTCTCTTTGCAATTTCCAATGGATGCTCGAGGCGGGCCAGTGCGTCCAGCGTAGCCTTTACCTGGTTGTGCGGATTACTTGATCCCAGCGATTTGCTTAGGATGTCCGTATAGCCGGCACACTCAAGCACTGCTCGTACACCGCCACCTGCGATAACTCCAGTTCCAGGCGATGCTGGCTTAAGGAGTACTCGTCCGGCATCCTGCTTTCCGATTACGCCGTGTGGCACTGTCCCTTTGTGCATTGGGACTGTCTTAAGATTCTTCTTGGCATCATCAGTGCCTTTGGAAATAGCATCCGCTACTTCGTTAGCTTTTCCAAGCCCTGCGCCGACGCGGCCTTTGCCGTCTCCGACGACAACCACTGCGTTGAACGAAAATCGGCGACCACCTTTGACAACCTTTGAAACACGTTTGATCGACACCAGTCGTTCAACGAGATCACTGGTTACTTCATCGCGATCCTTATTGCGGCGGGTTCTTCCTCTTGCCATAATCTTATTCAGTCTCTGTAAGTAATTAGACCTTCAGGCCACCTTCGCGTGCGCCATCGGCTACAGCTTGGACGCGGCCATGATAGCGATATCCGTTTCTATCAAATACCGCTGTCTCGAGTCCGAGCTCTTTTGCTTTCTCTGCCAACTGCTGCCCAACGGCCTTCGCGGCTTCGATCGGTTTCGGTGTTCCATCCAGACTCTTCGAGTCGGCAGCGGCCATCGTTCTACCCTCTGCATCATCGATGAGCTGGGCGTAGATGTAGCGATTGGATCGGAATACCGACAATCGAGGACGCGCACCCGTACCCGAAATTTTACTTCGGATACCCTGCTTCGTGCGCCGTCGTCGCTCGTTCTTCTTAATGTCTTTCGTTGCCATTTTCCTTAAATCCGTGCTTCAATGAAGCGATGATCTATTTCTTGTTGCGAGTAGTGCGAACTATCAAGCGCGTGCAAACCCGAAGGTCGCCGGCAGCAGTTCGCAGTTTCTCGACTATCGTGCTGCAGTTTTACCCGCTTTACGTCGAACGTACTCGTCGACGTAGCGAACACCTTTACCTTTGTAGGGCTCGGGTGGCCGGAGCGAACGAATTTTCGCCGCTACCTGTCCAACAAGCTGCTTGTCGATTCCCTCAATTATCACGATTGAGTTCTTCGTCCGCTTGGTGTCGACGACGATGTCGATCCCATCTGGCGGAACGAAATAGATTGGGTGCGAAAACCCAAGCGCCAACTCAAGAACACCGTTCGCCATGTTAGCACGGAAACCCACACCGATAATCTCCAACTCCTTTTTGAAGCCGTCAATTACACCTTCCACCATGCTGTTGACGAGCGCACGGTAAAGCCCGTGCATCGCCTTGTGGCGCTTCTGATCCGTTGGTCGCGCAAACGAAAGTTCGCCGTCCAGCAGCGATACACTGATATCCGGATCCACCTGCAGGGACATTTGGCCCTTGGGTCCCTTAACGGTCACGACGTTGTTGTTAGCAACGTCAACCTTGACCGTGTCTGCAATGGGGATAGGAAGTAGTCCTACTCGTGACATTTATCTCCTCTAATGTCTGCTGCTTTTCTGTTCGTGCAAAGTGGGTGGGTCTAATAGACTTCAGCCAGCACTTCACCACCAATGTTTGCTCGACGCGCTTCCTTGTCTGTCATCAAACCATTCGACGTTGACAAAATTGCGATACCGAGTCCGTTTCTTACGCGCGGCAAGTCCGTTGACCCGACATACTTACGCAGGCCAGGTTTTGAGATACGCTTGAGGTTCCGGATAACCGGTTTGCCATTCGCTTGGTACTTCAGGTAGACTCGGATGAGTCCCTGCTTGCCGTCGTCGACGTTAACGAAATTTCTAACGTAGCCTTTGTCAACAAGAATCTGCGTGATGGCACGCTTCAACTTTGACGCTGGAACATCCATGTGACGATGCCCTGCTTTCTGGGCGTTTCGCACGCGTGTCAGGTAGTCCGAAACCGGATCTGTGATGCCGCTCATGATTTTCTGTTTTTCTATCTGTTACGTCAACAACCACCAGCCGAAAGCGGGTGTCACCAACGATCTACAATGTTACCAGCTGGCCTTTCGCACTCCGGGAATCTTTCCGGCGAGAGCCATTTCTCTGAATACGATTCGTGAAACCCCAAATCGGCGCAAGTACGCTCGTGACCGACCCGTAATTGCGCAACGATTGTTGAGCCGAACAGGACTGGCGTTACGCGGAAGCCTCTGCAGCCCTTCGTAATCTCCAGCATCTTTGAGTGCTTTCCGCCTCACAGCATACTTCGCAACCGTCGCACGGCGCTTTCTCTCTCTTGCGATTTGACTCTTTTTTGCCATAACTCTAAGACCGTAGCCTTCTATTTATAATCGGTTCACGCTGCTTCTGCTGTTTCTGCCGTTTCGCGTCGCACGAATGGCATACCGAGAAGCTTCAGGAGTGCTAGCGCTTCTGCATCCGTCTTTGCGCTTGTTACAAAGCTGACGTCCATGCCGGCAATCTTATCAACTTTATCGATATCGATTTCCGGAAAGATGATCTGCTCCTTGACACCAAGCGTGTAGTTACCACGGCCATCGAAGCTCTTGTCAGGGATACCGCGAAAGTCGCGAACCCTTGGCAATGCCAGCGTGACAAGGCGGTCAAGAAACTCCCACATCCGCGTTCCCCTAAGCGTTACGTGAACGCCAATTGGCATGCCTTCACGAAGCTTGAAGTTCGAAACGCTTTGTCGAGCTTTTGACTGAGCCGGGTGCTGACCTGCAATCTTGCGGATCTCTTCGACTGC
>CBDTVC010000365.1:0-4266 GCA_965363925.1 uncultured bacterium
AGACGGCGTTCTTCGCTCGATGATTTACTACCCCAAGGACAACGGCAGATCAATTAGAGAAGTAATCCGCCTGGTCAAAGCACTGCAGACTACCGACAAACACAAAGTGGCAACACCAGAAGGCTGGCAACCCGGAGACCGCGTTGTAGTGCCTCCACCACAAACTATACAAGATGCCGAGACACGATTGACTGAAGCAGAAACTGCCGGTTATGAATGTCTGGATTGGTACCTCTGTACCAAGACCCTGTAGGCATAAGACCCTGTAGGCATAAGACCCTGCAGGCACGGAGTCTAGTGACTCCTACACATGAAATGGAATAGAATCAATCGCGCGTATGTACGCGGAGGCTTAGAAATGGTGAAACCAAGATTGTTAACTTCGACAGCAGCGGCACTACTCCTGTTCTTCGGGATCGTCGCCGGTTCGGCATACGGTCAAGCCGGACATGTACTGAACGGTGTCGGACCCGTTGATCAATCCTGGGCCGGGGCTGGGACTGCGATCCCTCAGGATATTTCAAGTGCATTGCACTGGAATCCAGCTGCACTCACTACGTTCGACGGAAGCCACGTAGAGGTTAGCCTACAACTCATGTTTCCGACAGGTGAGCTTAGTTCAGCGGTCTCGCAAGGAGCTTTTGGGCCATTTGGTCCCGCACAAGATCTGCAAGGCACGACACCGAGCGATGCGGGAGTGTTCCCGATTCCAGCGGCAGCCTATTCGGTTCGATCACCCGGTAGTAGTTGGGCGTTCGGACTTAGCGCGTTTGGGGTTGGTGGATTTGGCGTCGACTATGCGCAGAGTACGTCAAATCCAATCTTGACACCACAACCGCCAAACGGAATGGGTTTCGGTGCCATCTCGTCTGAGTTTGGACTGTTTCAAGCTAGCGCATCTGTCGCGTACCAAATTAACGAAAGTGTTTCGGTTGGCCTGGCTCCAACGTTTAACATTGGGACGTTAACGGTCATTCCGTTTCCGGCCGCAACGCCAAACGATGCAAACGGAGACGGCTTCCCATCATACCCGAGTGCGCCGGTCGACGCAACGTACGGCTTCGGAGCCCAGGGCGGCATACTTGTGGAATCCGAGCTAGGATGGAACGTTGCGCTGTCGTTCAAGTCGAGACAGTATTTCAGTGACTTCAACTTCGAAACCGAAGATGAGCTTGGCGAAGTTTCCGTCACGTCATTCCGGCTCGATTACCCGATGATCGTTTCGGCCGGTGTCGGCTACACGTTGGACAAACTGACTCTCGCTGCAGATTTGCGCTACATCGACTTCTCGAATACGCCCGGTTTCGACAAATCGGGATTTGATGAGACCGGTGCCGTTCAAGGTTTCGGATGGGACACAATCATGCTTGGAGCAATCGGGCTTCAGTACGAGCTCGTTGAAGGAGCGCAGTTGCGCGTTGGCTACAGCTACAACGAGAACCCCGTAAAAGACGATGTGGCGTTCTTCAACGTTTCAGCACCGGCCATTATTCAGCATCACTTGGCTGCCGGATTTTCGGTTATCGTCAACCCGACGATTAGACTATCAGCTGCGGCGCAGTACGGGCTGTCTAACTCGATCGAAGGTCAGTGGTATAATCCGGCCGCCGCAGGAGCGGTCGCCAACACAAGCGTCGCAAGTGACCTGTCGACGTTCACGGCGATCTTTGGCGCGAGTATAACACTCTAGCGAAGTGGGCGACACAATAACAGAAGAAGCAATTGTTATTCGAACTGCTTTTTGAACGATGCAAACGCGGATTCGAGCGCATCAATTCGCGCGCGCAACTCGGCTAACTCGTCGCCGGCTGCTCTTTGAGAGCCGGCAGGGTTTCGGGGACCGGATGGATGGGACGTGCCACCTTCGCCGTCGGCTTTTGGAATCGGCGAAGGTGGCCCACCATCCGCAATCTCCGAATGCTCATCATCCTGATCCGTTACTGGTACGCCACAGAGCAAGTGGGCACACCTCCCTTCTTTCTGTCCCGGTCGCCGGGGAAGATGCGTTACCAGGGACTCTTCCCGCCCTACAAGTGACTCGATTGCTTCACTGGCAATTTCGATAGAATCAAAAGCGAACATCCGTTGTGTTCGCGTACGGATTTCGCCAATCGTCTGTGGGCCGCGAAGCAAGAGTGTCGACAACACGGCAAGTTCCGGCCGTTGCAGACGCCAAGTCTCGCCCAGCGAGTGCCGATACTTCGTGGTCCGGCTGCCGGTACCCATCGAGCGGCCAACAAGATGCTTCCGATGTAACACATCAACCGTTTCTTGCACCTCGCTTTCTCTATAGGTCACGACAGGATTCCTGTTGGACTTCTGATTACAACCATTGGTTAACGCATTGATCGACAGCGGATAATGGTCGGGCGTGCTGAGATGCTTTTCGATGAGAACGCCGAGAATGCGCGCTTCATGATCCGAAAGCTGAATATCCATTTTGGGCCTTAGCTGTTCTAGTGCTACGTAAATACGTTTGGTTGCGGCTTCGCGGATTGCTAGACTAACAACCAACAACGGACTAAACAACTCAGTACATGAATCCTTCCCCGAAATCCACCCCTGCCGTACTAACGAATCGTCTTCCTTCATTGACGGATCGCGTTCCCGCTCGACCAACGTTTGGTGGGTGCATTGCTGCTACTCTCTTGTTTGGACTTTTCTTGTTTGGGTTCATGGCTCCTGTCATTGCGACAGCTCAATCTTCGGGGGCACGATCGCTGAAGATCTACATCTCAGCAGACATGGAAGGACTCGCTGGGGTGGTCACGGGCGAGCAGCTCAGTCCATCCGGATTCGAATACCAGCGATTTCGACAAATCATGACCGACGAAGTAAACGTTGCAATTGCTGCCGCATTCGATGCTGGAGCAACCGAGATACTGGTAAGCGACTCGCACGGCAACGGGCAGAACCTGCTTATCGAACAACTCCCCGACAACGTCGAGGTCATCCGATCCTGGCCTCGTCCACTCGCCATGATGGCTGGAATTGATGAGACGTTTGATGGTGCCATCTTCATCGGATATCACACGAGTACCGACAACAAGGCCGGTGTTCGCGCACACACGATGTCAAGCGCCCGCGTTACGTCACTAAAACTGAATGGCACCGCCGTGCCCGAAGCGGGGTTTAATGCTGCGATTGCAGGTCATTTCAACGTGCCTGTGATCATGATCTCGGGCGACGATGCAATCGTTGACGAAGCAAAACAACTCCTTGGCGACGTGGAGGGGGCCGTTGTAAAACACGCGCTCGGTTTTCATTCCGCGCGGACGTTGACCCCAAAGGCTGCTCAAAACATTATTGCGGCAAGCGTCAAAGCTGCGATAAACCGGATTGACGACTTCAAACCCTATCGCATCGCCGGCCCGATAAATCTCGACCTTAGCCTAAAAAACTATCGCCCCGTTGAGCTTTTCGACTATCTACCAATCGTTGAGCGGATTGACTCACATACAATACGATATGTTGCGAAAGACATGATCCACGCTTCCAACTTCATGGTATTTGCTTTAGGGTACAATGCGGATCTTGACCCGTGATCTATGACGTCCAGCCTTCATTATCGGTTAAGCGTTGCTAACGAAATCCAATGTATCAGACGGTACGTTCCGCGAAAGCCGTTTGGTTGTCGATTAGCGGTTTGCTAGACTCCGACAGGCGACACGATCGATATCCGTCTTTCCGATGCGGTCGATCATCCCTACTAGAACAGGATTTTTACTGAGGTAGCCAACGGATGAATATCGAAGCCCAGATACTCCAACGTCTCAATGACCTTGAAGAGTCCGTTCGTTCGATCCAGGATCAGCTTCGAATATCCGACTCCCGCAACATTGATGAACTAAGTGATCGCGTTGAGTCCATCGGCGCTGATACGGAAGAGTCCGGCTCAACTTCACCAGAGATGCGGCCACCTCGGTTGGATAGACCGCTTGACTCTGAGCCACCAGTTCGCGACCATCGGCAACGAGTACATCCCCAATCGAAGAATCGATCCCGTGGGCTTTCGCTTCCACACATAAAGACGCCGAGCGCGTCGTTCTGGATGGCGCTTGGCGCAGGTCTGGCATTTGTACTCGCTGCCGTCTACTTCATCCGACTCGTATACGACCTTGGTTGGCTAACCCCTGAGCGCCAGATTGGCCTGGCCGCGCTCGCCGGTGTGGGCTTGATCCTTGGCGGACTCTGGCTCTCTCGTTCAGACCGAAAGTATGCCGCATTCCTGCCGGCAGCGGGCATCATCATTCTGTATCTGTCGAT
>CBDTVC010000366.1:0-4265 GCA_965363925.1 uncultured bacterium
CGAATATCCTCAGCTCCGGTGGAAAAGTGAATCTGCAGGATGAACGAATCATTCTCGAACCGACCGGAAATTTCAACAGCTTGGACGAAGTTCGGAGTACCCTTGTCCCCGTTGGGAATGGAAGTCAGCTGCTACGCCTGGGTGATATTACGTCCGTTTCCAAGGGTTACATCGAACCGCCTTCACAGGTGGTTTCAGTCAATGGACAGAGGGCGATCAGCTTTCACATTGCCCTCAAGAGCGGCTCAAACATTGTTGCTCTAGGAACGGCTGTAGATGCAGCTGTTAACCAACAGCAGGGTAGCCTACCAGTCGGGCTTGAACTGTCACGTATTGCCTCCATGGATACGTACATCGACGAAAAGATTGGCGACTTCGTAACGAACCTGTTCCAGGCTATCGTAATCGTCCTCGTTGTGATGCTCGTGTTCATGGGCCTCCGCACAGGATTCGTTATCGCGAGCCTGATCCCGATCGTTACCGTAATGACGCTGATGCTGATGGGCCTCCTGAATGTTGGCTTGAATCAGGTGACACTTGCTGCATTGATCATGGCACTCGGTATGATGGTCGACAATGCGATCGTTGTTGCAGAGTCGGTCATCGTTCGTATGGAAGGCGGCGCGCCCGCCAAGCAAGCAGCAATCGATTCAGCAAGTGAGTTGTTCATGCCCCTCCTCATCTCGACGCTGACAACCTCTGCTGCCTTCATGGCATTCTATCTTGCAGAGTCGACGATGGGTGACATCGTGGGTCCGATCTTCGTGGTCATCTCACTTGCACTGCTTTCTTCCTGGCTTGTCGCGTTGACCGTTATCACAATGTTCTGCGTTCTGTTTCTGAAGATCGACTCAGCTTCGAAGACAAAGCCGCGCCTTATCGATCGAATTATCAACCGACTCAAGGTGTATTACAAAGACATGATCCTTTGGGCACTAGCCAGAAATAAGCTGGTGATTGGCCTGACGGTGATCGCGTTTGTTGTGTCCCTCTTCGGTTTTCGATTCATCCCGTTCATCTTCTTTCCCGATAGTGATCGAAACCTTGTAACGGTCGACATCAATCTTCCGCTGGGTACACGTATCGAACGAACCATGGCGGTGACGGAAGAACTGGAGCGTTTCATCGTCGATTCGCTCCGTGTAGGCACAGATCGGTCAGAAGGTGTCGTGGATTGGTCCGCATACATAGGAAAAGGACCTGAAGCATACGACATGGGATACAGCGCGGGTGAAGCAAATTCGAGCTATGCACATATGTTGGTTAATACGTCTTCTTTTGAGGTCAACAAGGAGGTCATAAAACGATTTGATCAGTTTGCTTTCAACGCGTTCCCGGACGCAGATATTCTTGTGAGTGCACTGGGAGCGGGTGGTGGCGGTACACCGATCGAGATCAAAGTGAGCGGTGCCGAACCCGATGAGCTAGCCAGAATTGCCGAGGCGATCAAGATTCAGTTGACGGGGATTCGTGGCACAAAGAACGTCAAGGATGACTGGGGGCCGAAGAGCAAGAAGCTTGTAATAGCCGTCGATCAGACGAGAGCGCAGACTGCTGGTGTCACAAGTAAGGATATCGCGACCTCGCTACGAACCGTACTCGATGGATTCCAGACGGGTGAGTACCGTGAGGACGACAAGTCGTTACCAATCATCATGCGCAGCGACGTCGGTCAGCAGCAGACACTTGAGTCGCTTGAAACACTCAGCGTATTTGCTCAGAGTTCTGGTGCGAGCGTTCCACTCCTTCAGGTCGCGGATATCGTGCCCGAATGGCAGTACTCAAAGATCAAGCGACAAGACCTGTATCGAACAGTGAACGTGTCCAGTGAGCTCTCACCGGACGGCAACGCATCGGACATAATGTCCGCAATCGGGCCGTGGCTAGATGAACAGGCTGCACTGTGGCCTTCCGGCTATTCATATTCGACCGGTGGGGACGCCGAGAATACGGCCGAGAACATGAGCGCTGTCATTGACTACCTGCCGCTTTCTTTTGTGCTGATCATCCTACTGCTCGTGATTCAGTTTAACTCGTTTCGCAAAACAACGATGGTCTTGTTCACTATCCCACTAGCCGTAATCGGAGTCGTAGTGGGGCTGCTCCTGTTTCGCGAACCATTCGGATTTATGCCGTTCCTGGGTGTCATCTCGCTCGCGGGTATCGTGATTAACAACGCCATTGTTCTTCTTGACCGAATAGAGATAGAGCAAGTTCAGTATTCGCGTACAGACCAGGACGCAATTATTTCGGCCTGCCTGCAACGGTTTCGTCCAATTCTCCTCGCCACGTTTACTACGGTGCTAGGCCTTGTCCCACTCTACCTGAGCGGCGGAGAAATGTGGGAGGGAATGGCGATTTGCATCATGGTTGGTCTGCTTTTCGGTACGCTCATTACGCTTGTACTGATTCCGTCGCTGTACAGCGTTTTCTATAGTGTAGACTACAGCGGCTATCAATTCGATCAGAAGCTGTTGGCCTAACGAGCACATTGTTTCCGACCGAGACTCGTCGCTGACCAGTTTACTTCAGGTCATCCGGCAAACGGAACAATGCGCCACAGATCTGCTTCCACAAACCGGCGTGGGAATCAGCAGGTGCTGATTTCGCACACATCACGATCACACCTTAGCCGGAAGCAGCAATGTGGAAATACACGGGACACGAACGACCACCCTTTGCAGAACGACCGAATGACGGACAGGAGTCCGTATGGGACTACCCTCGGCCGCCGATTGTGCAACCGACGACGCGTTCGGTGGTCGTGCGACTGGGAGACGTCATCATTGCAAAGACATCGAGTGGCTATCGACTACTCGAAACGGCAAGCCCGCCAGGATACTACGTTCCGAAGGCAGACGTTTATTGGGAACATCTCGTGCCCGTACCGGGCCGTTCGCTGTGTGAATGGAAAGGTGCTGCGCAATATTGGGGACTTGCAAACGTCGAAGAACAGAAGGCAATCGCATGGAGCTATGCGAATCCGAATGAGCCCTTCGATGTGCTAAAGGACTGCGTGTCCTTCTATCCCGGTCGGGTTGAATGCTTTGTTGATGGCGAGCGTGTCCGCCCGCAGCCTGGCGCTTTCTACGGGGGCTGGATGACCGACGAAATTACAGGGCCGGTGAAGGGCGAGTCAGGAACGGGGCACTGGTAGGCGCGGCACCAGAAATCTCACCGCTTCTCTTGACACTCGATCGTTGTTTCCACCGCGTCGACGCCGACAACAAGTGCAAATGATCAAGACAACCTTCACTCTCGACAAATCTGCGCCGTCCGATGGGTCGTACGACGACCCAAATCGGCCAAACCATTTCTCAAGGCATGGAGATTTGTACCCGAATTGGTCGATCGTTGCCTTTTTAGGGTACGCTCCGCAGATAGCACCGTGATCGACTTGGAGGAGTAATCCACGTGCGAGTCCTCCCGTGAGCCAATCCGGGCCGCGACTACGTTTTTCACATAAAGAGGGTTGTAGGGCACGCGTTCTCGGATGTCGACGACCTTCTACGTGATGTGGGTTCCGACTGAGCCGTGCCGTCAATGCTATCGGTATACCCGCACCAGTCATAAATACTGATCGGACCAAGCTGTCTACGATGCCGCTTTACAAATTGTACTTCCAAATGCCTGATCTAGCCTCTCGAGCGCGACTGTTCGCAATCCTTCTCCTGACAGCGTTAACAGCCAGCTCGGCTGTATCGCAGACTTGCTCGACTTCGTGGGCCTCTGCGGCCAGCGGCGACTGGTCTGTCGACGCCAATTGGACTGCCGGTGCGCCGGGTGACACCGATACGGCTTGTATTGCACAGTCCGGTACGTACACGGTTACGTTGGACCGCAACCAGGCTCTTGATCGGCTGGAAGTCGGCGGCTCCTCCGGGACGCAGACGCTGCTAATGGATGGGGCGCTCACCACACTTGGCAGCGGGCTCATCCGGTCTGCTGGGCGTCTTGAGAATGGCACCGGCGGTTTCTGCCTTAACTGTGGACTTCCTGAGATTGCAGGTACGCTCACCGTCGAGGGCACACTGACCCACACAACCGGTGTGACGTTGCTCAGCGTCGGCGGGGCGGTTGACGTTGCGCCGGGCGGTCAGTTTCTGATCGACACGGGAGTGGGCAGCGTTTTAATGGGTACGGCTGGGACATCACTGTTTCGTATCCGCGGACTGATGGCCTTCGACCCGGGCACGGGTACTATTCGCACCACGTCGCTCAAGGGCGATATCGAAATCGACGATGGAACTGTGGACGTCCTGGGC
>CBDTVC010000367.1:0-4262 GCA_965363925.1 uncultured bacterium
CCTGAACCGATTGTTGTTGCTTCTCGACCTGGCTAAGCTGACGTTCGTTGTCGTACTCGGCACTCTGTTCATTCTGAACGTCTTTCCGCAGATCGTCAAACTGCTCGCGCATCTCCTTCGATTCTTGCTGCATCTGGCGGAGCGTTTCTTCGGCATCGTCACTCATGCCGTCCAGGCGATCGATCTTGTCAGCAAGCGATGGTACGACAAGCTTGTAGATCGCCGATGAAGACGACTTGAAACTGGAAACCGCGTCATTGTCACGCACAACCGCGTAATACTCAAACTCGTTTCCCGGGATGACTTTGTTTGGAAAGTGTTCGGACAAATTCCACTCGTACCCCACGTCCTGCAAAAGGGCTCGCGACTCTGGCAGCGAAATCGGAACCGATCGAAACGTAGAATCCGCAGTCCCAAACCTTGAACGCGCTAACCTGAAATGCAGCGTAAGATCTCGGAACCCAAAATCATCCGCAATCCGAAACCCAACATCAACCTGACCTCCTTCCTCGACTTCGTGAACCGGATCAGGTTTGACGATCACAACGTTAGGAACCGAATCGTCAAGGACGCGGACGGTATAGGATATCGGAGAGTCGTTTTCGATGCCGTCGTCAGAGATTAGTACGATCTGGTATGTACCATTTCGACGAACACGGAAGAGGCCTTTCGCCGACTGTTCAGTTACTTCGAGTGAGTCACGACGGTCATCATCGTGTAACACATAAGCACCTGCTAACGGCGGTCCATCGCTACTGACATCCACGCTAACGACCGTCCCACGCAAGGCTGAAACGTCTCCAACATTACGATCGAGTACCTGCCTAGGAATGCGTGCATATCGGGGGAAGTCAAGTTGAACCCTGAGTTCTCCAACAAGCGGACGTTGCAAAACGCGAACGCTAAAGCTCTTCGATACAACGGCCCCGGACAACACACGGTAGGTAAACGACTGTCGGACACTGGCGACTTCATGTCGGAACGAGCCTGTGGAGTCTGACAACATCGGGATCTCCTCCACCCTGGACTCTCCCTCCCGCTGGATCGCAACGACGGCCTTATCAGGCAACGACGTACCTTGCGGAAGCGCCGAAATAGTCAACTGCTCACCTCGAAGCAATTCTAACGACCCCGGCTGAACCGAGAACGAAAATGAAGCCGGCCGAACAAATTCTTTACCAGGACTGAGTAGACGCGAAGACGCTCCGATGAACGACGATGGCGCGGCAACCAGAAAAAAGACGAGGAGGCCAAGTGGCACCAGTAGATACTTTGCAAATCTTCTGGGCTCGTCAAACTCCTCCACTTGTTCAAAAGGGACAGGGGCAATCTGCTCTGCCAGTGACGAAACGGCAGCTGATACGATTGACTCATCTGCGGGACTGTGGCGACCGTGCCCCAGATGCAAGAGGTTGACGAGCTTGTCGGACACTTCTGGAAAGCGGCTTCCGATTTTCCGGGCAACGTCTTCGCTATTGGGCTTTCCGAGTAATCCGACCAATCGCAGCAACGGCAAAAACAGTAGCCCGATCAGCGCAATCACAGCCACTCCTACCACCGACCAAAAGAGCACAGAGCGCATACCGACCGGTAGCCAGAATCCAGCTTCAAGAGACGTCGCGAGTAACCACAAGAAGACCAGAACCGCCACACTTGCCGCAAGCCCGGCAAGCACTTGGGATAAACCCATCCGACGAACCGTATTCGTGATTCGATCGTCGATTTGCCGCAAGGCACGCAGCGCAGAATCGCTCATAAGTAGCAGAAGGGGTTACTGTAAACGGAAGTCCGAGCTAATGTACCAATTGCAACTTGGCGGGTTTCATGCGTGCAGCAACATCAACTCGGTACCTTGACCTCATCGGCTATGTGATCCGCTTTGCGACGGAAACTGTTCAGGGCGTGGCACATAGGCGGCTGGGAGTCGGAGTTACGGTCAAGTATCAATATATTTGGACTATCAATTCCGATCTTTCTAACGGATCAACGCCGCGTCGATTTTCAAGTAATCCCTGGTAGCAGGTAATCCGATGAACGAAGTACTCGCAGTCATTCTGGGCGGTGGAGCCGGCACTCGCTTGTTTCCGTTAACCTACTTACGGTCAAAACCCGCTGTACCCTTGGCGGGAAAATATCGCTTGATAGATGTACCGATTTCGAACTGCATCAATTCGGGAATCGACAAGATATTTGTCCTGACCCAATTCAACTCAGCAAGTCTCAATCGCCACATTGCCCAGGCATACAGATTTGATCGCTTCCGTTCGGGATTTGTATCGATTCTGGCCGCAGAACAGACCCCCGGCTCCAACGAATGGTTTCAGGGCACGGCGGACGCTGTTCGACAAAGCCTGAAGCACCTCGGCAACACGTCGTATAACGACATTCTGATCCTGTCCGGCGACCAGCTCTACAGCATGGATTACCGACTAATGCAGCGGCACCACATTGAGCATGATGCGGATATCACGATTGCATCAATCCCAGTGATCGCTTCTGACGCACCCGGGTTTGGGATTTTGAAGACGGGTGACCAAGAAGTCATCACGGAGTTCTACGAGAAACCTTCCCTGGATGAGCTTGGCGGAAAGGATAGTCACGTGTCCGAAGAAATGAAGTCCGAAGGTCGAGTATACCTTGCCTCGATGGGTATCTACATTTTCCGATCAAGCGTGCTCGCGGAGCTACTCAACGGTAATCCGGGGGCACACGATTTCGGGAAGCAAATCATTCCATCCGCCATCAAAACGAAACGGGTTGTTAACTATCCCTTTACCGGATACTGGTCTGATATCGGTACGATCCGCTCGTTTTACGAAGCCAATCTGATGCTTGCACGTGAAGAGCCCGATTTCAACCTGTATGACCCAAACTATCCGCTCTACACAAACGCCAGGATGCTACCCCCCGCCAAGATTCAGAATTCGCAGATTTCGAATTCGATAATTGCTGAGGCAAGCGTTGTGGTAGACAGCCAGATAAGCAATTCGGTAGTGGGGCTTCGCTCATTCGTGTCCGCTGGTACCGAAATCCGCAACACTGTCATTATGGGAGCCAACTATTTTCCGTGGCAGCTGGAAGGCGGCGGCGTCACAAAAGACGGTCCGAGTAATCCCGGCATCGGTGAAGGCACCGTCATTGAAAACGCAATTGTTGACAGAAACGCCAGCATCGGGCGGAACTGTGTCTTGCTCAACAAAGAGGGTATCATGGAGGCTGATGGTGACTGCTATTACATTCGGGATGGCCTGATTGTTGTTCCAAAGAATGGAACGATTCCAGATGGCACACACATCTAGGGTTGGTCATCCGTTATCAAGTGGCCCTACGTCAACGCATCACATGGCCTTAAACGAGGCAAATGATTCGAAGCGCGGATCTCCGTAACTTTCACAAAAAGACGGCTTATCGAACCACGTTCGGTTTTGCCAGAGCCTTCAAAATCGAAATATTGTCCTTCAGCGACCCTTCCGACGGATGTGCCGCCCCCGGGTTCAATCACAGTGCCAAACCACAAGTTAGAACCATAGCTCAGCAATGAACGTGAACCGCCTCGCCGTACTATTACTGTTTGTATGCTCCCTATCAGGTTGCCGTCTCTACGGTGGACATGGATCCACCGACGCAGTTCGGGAGGACATCAGCGTTGCCTTGGCTTCGTTTAACAACACATACGATCAAGCGACGCGTGATCTGGCCAAGATCCGCAACGAACCCAACTCGGCAGCAACATCATTATTCTATGAGCAATTCCGTGCAGCCGTTGACAACCAGAAAGAGCAACTAGCCATTTCGACCGAGGTTGCCGAGAGCGCAATGGAATCTGGCGGCTATCGGAAAGTGAGCCGGGTCGTTGGCTCACTTGTCTCCGAGAATAGCGCATCCAAAGATCGTTACCGATCAATTTTACTCAATGCCGCCAGTATGCACGGCGTGAACGTTGACAACGCGCGCCTGGCAAGTGCAGCTCCAACGCAAGCAGTGCCGGCCTACTATCAGAGAGCGGTCGGCGATAACGTGCCAAGCGTCGACGAAGTGCTTGCCGCTATGACCCGGTAGTAACGGAAAACATTGTGCGACCATGGACAAATTTGTTTTCTGCATTGTTCTCGTTGCATTTACCGGCACCGTTTACGCCCAAGTTCCAGCGGACTCGCTCCGGGAGTACGATCTCGAAGAGCTCGACGTTTCCACGAGTCATGCACGTGGCACTTTTGAGTCGATAGCAATCCTTGGCCCTGCGGCGCTGGCTCAAATTTCGC
>CBDTVC010000368.1:0-4254 GCA_965363925.1 uncultured bacterium
CTGCTGTTCAGCCGTACCCATATTGAAGTGGACATCACGCTTATCCTCGTCGTTATCGGCCATGCCAATCGCCTGATTTAGCATTTCAAGTGCTCCCTCGTAGTCGCCGTCGCTGCTCTTCATCTGAGAAAGCGTGCGTAGGGTCTTTGCATTTGGCTCAGCAGCCAATAGTCGTTCGCCAATTTCGTACGTCACGTCTCGGATTTCGAGATCAATCGCGATATCGAGCAGTTCCGTGAGTAGCTCAACATTTTCGGGATCATCTTCGAGTTGCGACTGCACGAAGTCAAATCGTTCCTCAGGTGTTCTGAAGAGTCCACCTCGCCACTTATTCAAGAGATCCTGAATTTCGGGCTCGTCGCCACGAGCAGCTTCAATCTCGTCGAGGAAGGTAACTGCTGCGGGTTTGTCGTCTTGGTTCTGGACAAAATCTGCAAGAATGTACTCGAGATAATATGTGTCGAGTTTTTTTGGATTCATCTCAAACGCCTTGACGTACTGCAACGCGATTTCGGATTCAAGATCCGAAAGATATTCAAGATTTTCGAAAATGAACTTCCCTCGCTCAAGGGTCCATTCGAATTCGTCAACTTTGATTTCTGCCGCCAGCAGAGTTTCAACAGCAGTTTCCAGGATTACCAGAGAAGAGTCCAGGTAAGCTCGGCGGTCTTCATCGGTTTCTTGCTGCAGGCCAATTTCACGATAGGCTTCGATTGCGCGTTCAAAGTTTTTATCCGATTTCCGCGGAAACCCAGGATCGTTTTCCAGCACCCAACGGAGATACGGAAGAGCCTCTAAGTAATTCTTGTTCTTAAAGTTCTCGTAGTAAAGGCTGTAGTTTTTTGGACTGTCCGGGTGTCCAGTGGACTGGGCACTGACCGACACCGGCAACACAAACAAAAGCGTTAGCGCTAGTGCAGCAAGAAAGGGGCGGTTGATCTTCATATGACTTCTCTTTTTACGCTGATTTCCCGAAAGAACCGGATTAATAGTCTCTGATTGCCTGAATTAACCCAATTTCCGTTTCAAGAACCAACGTTCTCCGACGTTAACATTCAGGCCAATCTTGAGGAATACGTCTCTTACGAGTCCGTTGTCCGTCGTACCCCTCTTTCCAACCTCCGTATTTAGATCAACTCTCGTGCCGGGGAGCAACGTTGGGAAGCTAAAGCCCACAGTCGCACCGATGGCATTGATTGTCGTTGTGGCTGACGGGGAGATATACGATTCATCATAAAATAAGCCGAATCGATAACCAATGCGCGCGCCATATCCCGCAAGGGCATCTTTCCCGGCCGGCACCCACTCGGTTCCTACTGAAATTCGCGTCCGATTCCGGATGTTGCCTCCAGTTGAGGGGCTGTACCCGGGCAGATCAATCGTTCCCGAGAAATTGCTCCAAGGTTCGAATCGGCCGTCGAGAATAGCGGTAAACCCGCCCGAAGAAGACTGATAGGCCAATCCAACCGCAAACATAGACGGAAGATCAAACGTACCCTCGGTTGCGGCGTTGAGCGTGTCGCGTTCCTGCGGGGCCCCGGCCGTTTGAACACGGTCTGCGTTTAATCGAAGGGGAAGGGTATACGTCGCGCCGACTGTGACAAGGTCGTTTTCCGCTAACAGGTTAGGGACAGATCCAAGCAGACCAATTGTACCAGAGAAACCGAGGTATCGAGAAGAACGGGAGAGGATGGATCCTCTAAAGCCGCTATCCTCAAAATTGGTTTCTGTCGACTCATCAATTGCTCCAAAGACAGCCTGGCCCTCAAATCCCACTGAGAAATTCTTGAAGCCCACAATCCCGATTCCGAGAGCAGCGCGCTTGAGTCCGCCGCTTCCACCATAGTCAATGGTATAGGATGTCGTATCGCCCGTGCTGACTGTGATCAATTGTTTCTCTTCGCGCACTCTATACTGGGAGACCGAGTATGGAGCGAAGGACACTCCAATCCCGAACTTCTGCGTCTTCAAAGGGAAACTGAACTGTACAAAATTCAAATTTCCGCTGGATAGGCGCCCTGATTGATCACCGGCATCTGTCATGGAAATGGTCTCGTACGTAAACCCGGCGCCAAGGCTCGTCAGTATCTGATCGCCATAACTCGCCGGGTTCGAAAAGTTTGTATATCGAGCGCCCCGCAATGCAATTCCGCCGCCACCCATGCCCAGTGCCTGAGACGTTGCACTGTAATGGAGTTCGCCAACCCCGTACTGTGAATAGATGGAGCCGTCTTTAATCGACTGTCCAACGACTGTGGCTGAACTGCCGAGCATCGCCACAGCCAACACCAATGCCGTCCGGCTCACAAGGGAATACCTGATTGTTCGGATCATTTCTGGAAGCGACTTACGGTAAGAGTTGCAATGGGTTTGCCTTCGGTTGCGCTACCAGTCATGAACGCGCCAACGCCAACGCCCATCTCTGTGGCCGAAACCGAAACACGCAGGTGATCTACGTTTGAATTGTCAAATAACCTTCCCTGGTAGGTCGTTCTGAGAAGGTCTGAAGCAAATTTGACTTCGCCATCTTCAGAAACCGTTGCGACAGCCAGGAAGACTAGTGCACTGTCTTTCGTAACCGCAATCAGGTCAAACGAAGTTGCCGGCGGCCGCACAAAATTAGACGGTGTTTGAGTCTCGAGTAGCGATACGTCTGTAAACAACTGTAGTACGATGCGATTGATCACGGCATCCGACAACGTGTCTGTATCCAGTTCAAGGTCCAAGCCGATCGTGGGGCCGCCGGTGTCCTGTACGATCAGCCGATCAGCAGACGGTGTCGGTGGAGTCAACCTTTCCGAAGTCGTGGCCGAAAGCTCGATCTGGAAATCCAGGGAGTCGCCGCCAGAGACGACGCGCATTACCGATCCGGACGTAAAGCCGACAATCGAATTAACATCCGTAGCAGTTAATTGGAATCCATGAAATGCTGTGGCCGCAGTACTTGATCGCAGGGTTGTATCGTTTACAGCGATCCAATTGGACGGAATGTTAACAATAACCAGGGAGTCGGTTGGATTAAAAGCGGTCTGCGTCACAACTCCGCCAATATCGATAGTCGAATCCGCAGGAAACCCCAACTCGGCAAATTCCGCCGCAATGTCATACACAAACAGAGACCCTTCCTGAAGTGTATCTCCGTAGATATAATCAGTCTTGAGACGAAGTGAGACTTCTGTGACTGGTCCGTTCTGAAAAGCTTCAGACCTTGTGCCAACGGGCGAGAAGTCAAGATAACCGGCAGCCGAGATGCTACCAGCCACAGGATCGTCGACAACGCCGACCAGTACGCGCGCTCTTGCCCCCGTAACGTCTCTTCCAGGCTCGTTTAGAAAGGTTGATGGTACGACCGAGAAATCAATCGGCTCGCCTTTGGAACCGCCGACCAGTTCCAGGCCGACGCTGGACGGGTCATCACATCCGGACAACAATGAAAAACTGACAACCGCGACCAGCAAGCAGCTACGCAGGAAGCTGTGGCGGTGTTCGTGAGGGCAGTGGGGCAACGGGGAAATATTGGCTAGTTCAGAATGAGGGAGTGGAGTAGGCTCCACGAACGTAGTAGGAACGCATTCGGCGGTCCTATCCGCTAATCAACAAAACAATCGACAGTGGTGCGATTCAACCCCGGACGTTGGGATTTGGGGCCTTTGCCCAGTTGGTCGCAGTTTGTACAACGATAAGACGAACCTCAATAGTATGTGATCCCGAACTAAATGCCGAAACCCCGACACAATTGTCCGGGGTTTCAGAATTCGCCAAAATTGCTCGACAACGCACGTACCTGAAAACGCGAATACCGAATGGAACGAGAACCGCAGTCAGGCTGTGACGCCCAACAACTGTTCGTAGACAGCAGTTGCCGTCTCTATGTACGTTTCCGGATCTGTGCCAAATTGCGGTCCCTTGTCAGTTCCATTTGCGGTTGGCGGCAGGATCACGGCATCGGAATACGCTGTACCAACTTGGTCGAGAGACTGGTCGGCTAATTCCGCTGGCAGAC
Organism: uncultured bacterium; assembly: GCA_965363925.1. Taxonomy (GTDB): domain Bacteria; phylum Bacteroidota; class Rhodothermia; order Rhodothermales; family JABDKH01; genus JAGQWL01. The sequence goes on from CBDTVC010000368.1 coordinate 4,004, forward strand.
CCATTGCCTCGCAGCGTTTTTTCGTCAAGTTCGGTTTGGCATCTGCATGGTCGGGCGAAAAGACAACTTTTGCGTTCTGAAACAATGGTTCAGTCGCCAATTCAGACTTCAGGAGGAGCGGTGCAAAGCTACTCGCCCAGCCGAACGAGTGAACGACGTCCGGCTGCCAACCGAGATTCTTAATCGTTTCGAAAGCAGCTTTGCTGAAATACATGGCCCTTTCTGCATTGTCCTTAAAAACAACGCCATCC
>CBDTVC010000369.1:0-4252 GCA_965363925.1 uncultured bacterium
CATCTTTGAGTTTCCAGACCGGTTTTCAAACGTACGAGTTCTGAAGCTTGAGGAAAACTACCGCTCGACACAGCCGATACTGAACCTCGCGAATAAACTCATCTCGCAGGCGAATCGGCGGTATGACAAGGTTCTCTTTAGCGAACAAAAAGAGGGCGAACTGCCCGCCTTGGTTGCTGCGCCGACTGACCGACATGAAAGTCGATTTGTCTGCCAAATCGTTGGACAACTGAGGGAAGAAGCCTTGCCGCTTAATCGGATTGCGGTTCTGTTTCGCAGCGGGTTCAATTCGTATCAGCTCGAGATCGAACTAGCTCAGCGAAACATTCCGTTTGTGAAATATGGTGGAGTTAAATTAAGTGAGGCGGCACACGTCAAAGATGTAATTGCCCACTTGAAAGTCCTCGAAAATCCCAAAGATGCAGCGGCATGGAATCGGGTTCTTCTACTTCTTGATGGAATTGGTCCCAAAACAGCTCAGGACATTATTCAATGGGTGGCGTCCGATGACGGGGATCCGTTTATCCTCGACAATCGACCGTTTTCACCGAGGTACGTGGAAGCGATAAAGGACCTTTTTTCGATGTTTCGGGGAATTGTGTCAACGGAAATGCCGCTCGAAAATCAGGTCGAGCAGGTCCTTGCCTATTACGAGCCGATTCTTAAGAATCGATATTTCGAAGACTATCCGAAACGACTTCAGGATCTTGAGCATTTTGCAGGTCTCGCCATTCAGAGCAGCGATCGTGCGGATTTCCTCGCGTCTTTGGCGCTCGATCCGATTGAGCTCACGGCGCTAGAGGCCGAGGCTTCACACGAGGACGAGTCTCCGCTGGTCCTTTCGACAATACACTCGGCCAAAGGGCTTGAATTTGATACTATATTTATAATTCAGGCGCTGGAAGGTATCTTGCCGTCGAGTTACTCGTTGAAAGACACGGAAGCGTTGGATGAGGAACTCCGTCTTTTCTACGTTGCGATTACGAGAGCGGAAAAAAACCTATTTATCTCGTACCCAATGGTACAGCAGCGTCGTTTTGACGGCGAATACTTTGCCCGGCCGAGTCGATTCCTGGACGGCATCGACGAGTCGATTCTGGAAGATTGGAGCTTGGTAGAAGAAGAAGAACCGTTGGAACAACAGATCGCCGAGTCAGGTGGGTCGGGGCCCGCAGTTGCCGTTTTACCGGCAAATCTGTCGCATCGAAATGATGGCTCTGAAGGTGGAAATAGTGAATCGGTCCCTCCCAAAAACGATGTGGCGGACCTACCATTTTGAAGGCGTCTGTTGAATTGCTTCAAAACCTTACTGCAACCTGATCGCTTCGTAGCCGGCTCGGGGCAAAACTTCATCGCTTCAAAAACGTCATCGCTTCAAAAACGACCCAGTGCAAACAGAACTTAACATTGATGCTCTGCCTGTCTCGCTGCGGATCGATTCCGTTGGAATGGAATCCTTGCCGATAATCAAGGACCTCAACAGTACGATTTTTGGCGAAGAGCGGGTAATCAATTCGTTGGACCGAGAGGATCTAATGATGCTGATTGCCTGGGTTGGCGAAGAACCGGCTGGCTTCAAAGTTGGGTATCGTGAGAATCGGTTTTCATTCTACAGTGCGAAGGGAGGAGTCCTGCCCGAGTACCGGGGCTTTGGGATTGCCAAACTACTACTGGACGAAATGGTCCTCCGTGCGCAGGAAGCCGGGTATCGCCGCCTCGCTTATGATACATTCCCGAACATGCACCCCGGCATGACCGTCTTGGGTTTTGCTGAAGGCTTTAAGATTGTCAAGGCGGACTTTAACACCGTGTATCGCGATTTCCGGTTGCGATTCGAAAAAGCGATTTAGTCAATAATGAGTAAGCTGTCGGTTCTAATAGATTTCTGGGACTTCCTGAAGGTCCGGAAGAAATTTTGGCTCGCGCCAATTCTGGTCGTTCTTATGCTGTTGAGCTTCCTCATCGTCGCCACGCAGGGTTCGGCGCTTGCGCCTTTCATATATGCGCTGTTCTAGGCTTTCTCGGTGTTCGACGGAAGGAGATAAATGCGCAGCGCGGAATGCAACTGATGTACGTCTCTTTCGTAGGCGTCCGGGATAGTCCGAAAGCATCTACTGCAGCATCCGGAGTCTTTTTCGACATTCCGCGTCTCTTCCTCCGGCGGTATCTTCTTTTCGGACCGACTCACTATTACCCACAGACACCCGTTTCATGCGAGCATTAAGTCCAATTGGCATCAGAGAGGCCGTTGCCAGTGCATTTGGCGCAATCCGGTCTCAAAAAGGCCGCGCGCTGTTGACAACGTTTGGTATTGTGATCGGAGTTCTTTCTGTCACATCCATGGCAACGGTGGTGAACGGAATCGAAAAGAGCTTCAATGATCAAATGGACGACCTTGGTACGGACGTTGTCTATGTCGAGAAGTGGCCGTGGTCTGGAGCAAATGACTGGTGGAACTACATCAATCGTCCAAATATCACAGCGAGACTCGGCGATGTGGTAGAAAAGAAGTCCCAGTTCGCTGATGCCGCAGTAGCAGTTGTTCGGACCGGTCGATCGGTTTCATCTGCGGACGAGAGTCTTCCCAGCGTCGCAGTCGAAGGCGTCGAAGCGGACTATCCGGACGTTCATTTTGTAGAACTGGAAGACGGCCGGTTCTTCTCTGATATTGAAGACCGAAGTGGAGCGGCCGTCGCGGTGATTGGTTGGCGGGTTGCCACTTCACTTTTTCCGGTTAGCGATCCGATCAACAAAACGATTCGAATCGGTGGTAAGCGATTCACGGTTATCGGGACCCTGGAAAAGCAAGGCAGCGGTGTGGACGGTGGGTCCGACGACAACCTCGCCCGAATTCCGTACACGACTTTTGAGCGCGAATTTGGCACGCGACGGCGAGATGTATCGGTGCAAATCAAACTTGTTGATGCCAGCGTCCTTGACGATGCGAGAGATGAGCTGACCGGAATTCTGCGGATTGCCAGAAAACTGGAGGCGGATGAAGAAGACGATTTTGAGATTAACGAACAGAACTCCCTTCGCGAAAGCCTTGCACCGATCAAAACAACTATCTACGTGATCGGAATTGGTCTTACGGCGCTGAGTTTGCTCGTCGGCGGAATCGGTGTAATGAATATTATGTTTGTATCCGTCAAGGAGCGAACACGTGAGATTGGCGTCCGAAAGGCTGTTGGTGCTCGTTCATCAAATGTCTTGATGCAATTTCTTATCGAGGCGGTAATTGTGTGTGTGCTTGGCGGCATTATCGGTGTCTTGATCGCTATTCCCATCTCGCTCCTCATCTCGATCGTGTTGCCGTCATCACTAGACGCGGGGGTTGTTCTTATCGCGTTTGGCGTCTGCGTCGCAATCGGTTTGATTTTCGGCCTTGCACCAGCTTGGTCTGCTGCTCGCTCTGAGCCAATTGACGCACTTCGCTACGAATAACTACTGACCAATGGGAATTTTTGAAGCACTTCGGATGGCGTTTGCCTCGTTGGCCGGCAGCAAAACACGGACAGCCTTGACGTTGCTGGGCATGATCATCGGTGTCTTTGCGATCATTGTGTCTGTTACTGCGGTGAAGGTGATCGACGTCTATTTCAAAGAAAAACTGCAATTCCTGGGCTCAGGAACGTTTACGGTTCAACGGTTTCCCGCAATTCAGATGGGGCCAATGGATCGCTCCATGAGGAATCGTCCACCGATTACCTATGACCAACTCGAACGGTTTTCGGATGCGATGCGCACTCCAGTTGCCATTGCTCCGTGGGAAGACTTCGACATGGGGAAAGCAACCTACGGCGATAATGAGACCGAGCCGAACGTTCAGCTCATGGGTACGAACGAGCAGTTCATGGAGAACCTCAGCTATGAGACAGACCTTGGACGATCAATTACGGAGCAGGACGTTCAGTACGCTCGTCCGGTCGTAGTTATTGGGGCTGAGGTGGCAACTGATCTATTCCCAAACGAGACCCCGATTGGAAAGAAAATCAGGTTTGGCGGAGTCAGGCATGAGGTTATCGGGACTCTGAAATCAAAAGGGAATTTCCTTGGCTTCAGCCAGGACAATCTGATAGTCGGACCGATTACAAGGATGATGAGCATCTACGGTCAACCGGGTCGCAACATTGCTTCCATCAGTGTTCGTGCAACAGCCCAGCAGAATTTGGCGGGCGCGATGGACGAAGCGATTGGCAGGATGCGGATGATCCGCAAAGACGAACCAGGCGAACCCAATTCGTTTGAGCTG
>CBDTVC010000370.1:0-4250 GCA_965363925.1 uncultured bacterium
ATATTGTACGTTGGCGACTCCTGGCATTCCGATGTCGAAGGTGGCCTTGGGGCTGGCTGGAACGTCGCGTGGTTTGCGAGTTCAGAGAAAATTTCTGCTATCTCGCCCGAAGAATCAAGCGCTCGCTTAACCTGCTTTTCCGACTGGAGCGAACTGGTCACTCATTGCGCTGAAACCGGCTAAGCAACGAGGCTGCGAACCGGGCCCAGGCAACGAAAGGGCGGGAGCTGCGCAGAAGAAACGTCCTCGACACGAGGCCTCCCTGCTAAACGCGATCTCGCGAAAGGCGTTCGCTATAGGGAGGCCAGATCTCTTTCGATTAGTGATTCTTTCGAATCACCAAAAGGCAACTACCTGCTGGGAGATACCGAAGTATTTCGCAGCAAACCGCATGGGCACACGGTTCAAATAGTCACTGCTACTTTCTCGCGCTTCGTCTTTCGACAAAGACGACAAGTAGTATCCTGATTGAGTCGACGAGCAGAGTCTTTCGAGTCAGCAAGTTGAATCAATCTGGAATTCTTCCGACCAAGCAATAATTGACAAGGAGATCATAAGATCTCACGATCAAGAATCGAATTCCCACAGTCAGCATTTTCGAATCAAGCCCCACACTATCCGAGGATAATGAAGAAGCGTTAATAGTTCCGACAATGCGTGTGCGTCGTTTTCACTTTGGCGGCGACTATTGCACCGCAAAGGGGCGTCAACCTGTACGGTAAAACAGCCACCAGTGAAAAGAAACAAAGCCCTCCCGCAGTTCTGAAGTACACCGTTTGCAGACAAATCAAATTCAACAGTTGATTGGATCGTTTTGCAACGCGCCATTCAAACGTCGATTGAAATAGCCTGCACCGCGCGCAATTCAGTATGCGTTCATCGGGGTCTGCTAGATCTGTAACAGGCCGCACCCGTTACATCCATATGGTCGGCCTCATGTAGCCTGGAGACCTTCAGTCGCGTCAAGGAACAGTGCCCGAAGGCACCGGCAATAATACCGGCAGCCACCGCGTCGAGCAACCGATCCCGCCTGTATTCGATCAACAAAATATTCACAATCGTTTCCACGACTGTGCAGACCCACTAAAGACCTGTTGCCTGCCGGCCATTCCAGGTCGAATTGCCTTCACACTTCGCCAAATACCTGAAATCTTCGGGCTCGCGGAAGTGTGGCGCGAACGGCGAGGTAGTGCGCCAGGGCCGTAGAAATGCCGTTTTTGAAGCAATCAAAGGGGACGTGCCAACACGTTTGAAGAAAAACCCCGGCTAGTGCGGAGCCGGGATTTTTTTGCCCATCTTAAAGCGACTGAAGTGCCGTCGACGTGGTGGTCGTCGGTTTCAGACAACATGAGGCGGTGGAAAAGTACCGCATTCAACCCGTCATTCCAAGCAATAACGGACCTAACGGGCTACCCGTTCGTCCAGAAACGATTTAACCTGTTCGCAATAACGGATACAGTGGCGGCGGATGATGCTCGCTAGAACGGAAGTTGAGCAACAAACGTCTTTAATACGCTCGGCTCCAAAATAATTGTCAACAACAATCCGCCAATCGCACCACCAAGATGGGCATCGTGCGCAATCCGCCCCCCGACCCCTTTTGTGTCAGCATCCCGAACGGCATAGCTGGAAAACGCAATAAACAGCACTGCAAAGATCACGGCTGGAATTCCGATCGGAATCAGAAAGATGTAGATCTTATCCATCGGGCGGAAAAGACAGAACGCCAGCAATATGCCCGAAATCGCTCCGGAAGCACCAACGGCTGTGTAATCCGGTTCATCTTTGTGGCGTAAATAACCGTAAGCATGGGCGGCCAGCAGTGAGCCAAAATACACGATCAAGAACCGGCCGAGTCCAAGACGCGCCTCGAGAAATGGTCCAAACCAGAACAGCGTCATCATGTTGAACAGCAAGTGCATAAGGTTGCCGTGCAGAAAAGCCCCACTCAGCATCCGGTACCACTCCTTGTTGCGCAACATGACGAACGGTCGGAATGCGTATTTCTCAATCGCTTCCTGATCCACAAAAAGTGCATGCAGGCTCACCAATACGTTGATTGCCAGCAGGAAGACCGTTGCCGGCGCCGAAGTCATCATTTGAAGTGAACCGCGTTAATTGTGCTAAACTGCTGCCTGGGAAAAGGAACGAACGATCGACTCAAATATCCGCAACCCGTCATCTGACCCCAACAAGGTCTCGACGTGACGCTCCGGATGAGGCATCATTCCAAGAACGTTTCGATTCTCGTTGACGATGCCCGCAATATTACGAGCTGAACCATTCGGATTTGAGGCCTGCGTTGGCTCTCCAGACGCATCTACATAGCGGAAGACGATCCGATCCTCACGTTCCAATTTGTCCAGTACGTCATCGCTGGCGAAGTAGTTACCATCGCCGTGTGCAACCGATACCCTGAGGAGTGTGTCCGCATCGATTCCGCTCGTAAACGGCGTATTATCAGTTTCGACTCGTAACGTAACGTCATCACAGACAAATCGGAGCGAGCTATTGCGTAGCAGCGCACCCGGCAACAGACCACTCTCGCACAAAACCTGGAATCCGTTGCAAATACCGATCACAGGTCCTCCTTCATTTGCAAACCGAACGACATCGGCCATTACAGGCGAAAATCGGGCAATTGCGCCTGACCGAAGGTAATCGCCGTAAGAAAAGCCACCAGGCACAACAATTACGTCAGAATCGCCGATACTAGCCTCTTTGTGCCAAATAAATTGGGCCTCTTCGCCCAACACGTGCTTAATCGCGTGATAAGCGTCATGGTCGCAATTTGAACCAGGAAAGACGACAATTCCGAACTTTAGAGACATGTTGGATTCAGGACCGGGAAGGGACGGATACCGTTGGACGGGTTGCATCGTTCAAACGACACAGACCTCAAAGTACGAGAAATAGCGTATTTCTTCCCCACGCACACGCTAAATTTCACGTTCGAATCGTTGTTCAGACCCGCGACACGCCCACCGACGGATGATACCCAAGGAACTGTTTAGGAAAATTCGCCAGATCGAGATCCGCACCAAGGGTCTCGTCAATAATGTCTTCGGGGGAGAGTACCATTCGCGCTTCAAAGGCCAAGGCATCGAATTTGCCGAGGTTCGCCCCTATCAGGTAGGCGACGATGTCAGAAACATTGACTGGAACGTGTCTGCCAGAATGGGTGATACCTATGTCAAGATGTACGAAGAGGAGCGCGAACAAACCGTAATGCTGGCGGTCGACATTTCTGGCTCAGAAAACTTTGGATCCGCAACACTGATGAAGCGAGAGGTCGCCGCTGAGATCTGCGCCATTGTGGCGTTCAGTGCAATCAAGAATAGCGACAAGGTCGGCCTGCTTCTGTTCTCGGATCGAGTCGAACTCTTTGTCCCACCGGGCAAAGGAAAACGGCACGTCCTCCGCTTGATCCGTGACCTCTACGCGCATGAGGCGGAGTCCACCGGTACAGACATTGCCGCCGCATTAAACCACCTGCATCGCGTCTTGTCCAGAAGATCGATTGTCCTCATCGCCAGCGACTTTATGGACAAAGACTTTGAAAAACCGTTGCGTGCCTTGTCAAAGAAACACGACACCGTTGTTGTTCAGATGGTGGATCCAAGAGAAGAGTCTCTTCCCAACATCGGTCTGATTGAACTCACGGACGCGGAATCAGGCGAAACAATTGTCGTGGACACAGGGAACCGACGGACTCGTGAATTAATTGCCGAACGCGCTTTCGAACAGCAAGCAGAACTAGCTGCCCGGTTCCGTCGAAACCAGATTGACCGGCTGATCGTCAGGACCGACGAAAGCTATCTCGAACCACTCGTGGATTTCTTCCGAGTCAGAAGCAAGGCCGGATAACTCATGCATCAGTTAGGACATCCGACTGCTCACAAATCAATAGTGCGCCGTCCCCATCAAATTTGTCGCTCAGTCAGCGGAATACTCCAGAGTGTATTCCTGCCGATCACTTGCGCCCTGTCGGCACTGGTTGCACGGGTTGTCATGCGCACGCGACCAATCAACGTGTCCATATTGTCACGTCGGCGAACCTTCTCCGCCACCCTCCTGATTGTTGGGTTGATGTTGCTTGTTGGCGCAAATAACACACATGCCCAGTTTGTCCGCGCATACGTAGTCGAAGACTCTATTACCGTAGGTGACCGATTTACGCTCGTGGTTGTTGCTGAGCATTCTCAGCCGGATTCTGTCGGATTCCCGTAGTTCCCACTCGGGGAAGAAGG
>CBDTVC010000371.1:0-4234 GCA_965363925.1 uncultured bacterium
AACGTTTCATACAGCTACGTTTGCAACACCCGACTCGAAGGCTAACATGCATATCCACCAGCTTCCGGAACTCGCAGAGACATCCGTCGACGCCTCGTCCCCAATCCGGCTGATGACAATCAGGTCTGAAGGACAGTTCAACACGGTTGTCTATGAGGAAGAGGATCTTTATCGTGGTGTCACGAGCCGTGATGTGATCCTGCTAAACCCGATTGACCTCGCCCGTATGCGCTTGAAAGATGGCGACCGTGTTTCAGTAACGGGGCCGGCTGGGAAAATGACGCGTATCAGGGCGACGTCTTTTGGTCGCATTAAGGCTGGGAATGCGGCGATGTATTATCCTGAGGCCAATGTGCTCGTTGATCGTACGGTAGACCCAAGAAGCCGAACTCCTGCCTACAAGAATGTTTCTGTGACAGTCTCACGGCGAGATTCGTTTCAACACTCGATCTCTATATGAAGCTAGACGATCTGCGCGACGCTGCCTCTATCAGGACTTCCCTGATAGTCGCTGGACTACCTCCAGAAGCCGCTGAGCAGAAACTAAAACTTCTTGAGCAATGTCGACGCGCCTTAAACAGTCGAACTATAGCAGAGACGTACGCATTCTTTGTTCCGGGTCGCATTGAGGTCCTAGGTAAACACACCGACTATGCTGGTGGCGATAGCTTGTTGTGCGCCGTCTCCCACGGTTTCTGTTTTGTTGCGAGCAAGTCCGATTCCCTTTCGCTGACGCTAGTAAATGCAACGTCTGGTGAACGCGAAGAATTGCCGGCTAACCCCTCCGATGAGAAAGAGAGCCGTCGTGGACATTGGTCGAACTATCCCAATTCTGTGTGGCGGAGATTGCGACATAATCTTGGCGGGCAACTAGAAGGTTGTACACTCGCGTTTGCCAGTGACCTTCCCAGTGCTGCTGGAATTAGTAGTTCAAGCGCCCTCGTGGTTGGGACTTTTCTTGCCCTGGACGCCGTAAATAACATCCGTTCCCGCCCAGCATTCAAAACCAGAGTTCCGAATAAGGAATCTCTTGGTGATTATCTGGGTTGTGTCGAGAACGGGCGGGACTATCCGGGTATGCCCGGCACGTTGGGAGTCGGAACTACAGGTGGTAGTCAAGATCAGACCGCCATTATTTGCGCCGTAGCGGATCAGCTGCAGCACTTCTCGTTTGCGCCAACAACTCTCCGGGAGTCAGTACCGATGCCGGAGGGGTTTGCGTTTGTAGTCGCATCTTCGGGCGTGACGGCGGCCAAGACAGGCGACGCACTCGACCACTACAATCGCGTAGGCGCGCGTGCGTCCGAAATTGTAAGACTCTGGAATATGAAGACCGGCGAAAAGACTGTTACTCTCGGAGACATAGTTCGGCGAAGGCAATTTGATCCAAGACTCGTTCGCGAGATGCTTGCCAGTGACTCTGGTGATCAGTTTTCATCGAGCTCGCTGATCGGACGATTCGACCAATTCTACGCAGAGTCCTACGAGATCATTCCATCCGCGGTAGCTGCATTACAAGCAAACCGACTCCATGACTTTGCAGCGGCAGTCCGGCGTTCACAAAATCTTGCTGAGGAACACCTGGAGAACCAGGTCCCAGCCACGATTGGACTTGTGGAACTTGCGATCGAAGAAGGGGCTCTGGCCGCGTCCGCTTTTGGAGCTGGCTTTGGTGGTTCGGTTTGGGCGATGGTACGAGAAGATGCTATACCTTCGTTTGTTTCGCGCTGGACGAACAGGTATAGAATGCTTTTTCGCGGTCCCGCCAGGCAGTCACGGTTCTTTGTTGAACGCCCCGGGCCCGGCGCATTCCAGATCAAGGTGCTTTAGCAAGTCCTCACAATGGAAGTCTGGATCAGACTACCGAAAAGAAAGGCGCGGCCAGATCCATCGGATACCAATTAGCGATCCCAGAGCGACAGCCGCAAAGACGATTCCCATCGTCGTCATGCCGTAGAGAAAAAATCCCGTCGAAAAAAGAACAGAATAGATTCCGGCCGATCCGAGTAAGACGCCCAATAGCGCATAAGGTAGGTCGCCACCGTCCGAGTCAGTATCCAGTCCGGATTTATTAAGCTTGGCCTGTATCGGCCCCCACCCAATACCGCCCGGTCGGATCTTGTCGTAGAATCTTAACAGCGTTTCTTCGTCAGTGGGTCGTGTTGTCAGACCAACGAACATCCATCCGACCGTGGTCACGCCGACCACGACCAGCAACTTCGTTGTCGAGTCGAGGCCGTCAAACATGGACAGTTCCATGGCGCCAGCAACGAGGAAGGATATGATCATCGCGGCGAGCTCGGTAGCAGCATTGATCCGCCACCAGAACCAACGCAGAATGTAAATCAGTCCCGAACCAGCTCCGATGCGAAGAATGAGATCGAAGACACCCTTTGCTGTGTCCAGCTTCAGAGCGAGCAGGCACGCCAATACCATCAGCAGCACGGTGCAAATCCGGCCAGCCCATACTTGTTCGCGATTAGACGCATCGGGTTTGACGAAGCGGAGATACAGATCGTTAACAATAATTGACGAGCCATAGTTGACCTGTGTCGACATCGTTGACATGTAGGCCGCTGCGAGCGACGTGACGACCAGTCCGAGCAGACCCGCCGGCAGAAACGTCAACATCGCCGGATAAGCCAGGTCGTTTCCAAGAACGTTCTCCGGAATATCGGGAAAGGCCGTTGCGATCGATTGGATATCCGGAAACACCACTAGCGATGCAAGCGCGACGATGATCCAAGGCCACGGACGCAGCGCGTAGTGCAAACCGTTGAACAGAAGCGTTGCGCCTAGGGCCTGCTTCTCATCTGGGGCGGCAAACATTCGTTGCGCAATGTATCCGCCGCCACCTGGTTCTGCTCCCGGGTAGTAAGACGCCCACCACTGAACAGCCAACGGTACGATAAATACAGGCGTCAGATCCCACACGCTCATCGTCGAAAAATCTGGCCAAAATGCCCTGACAGCCACAACGTTTGGATGTGACAACACGTTGGATAATCCGCCAACCTCTGGCAGGTTAAGGATATAGATGGTCGCCGCGATTGACCCAACCATCGCCATCACAAATTGCACAAGGTCGGTCAAGACAACGCCGCGCAGTCCGCCGAGCGTACTGTAGACCAGTGTAATACCTGCTGCAAGAAAGACCGTTGTTTTCGGGTCCCATCCGAGCAATACCGATGCAATCTTGATTGCGGCAAGCGTGACGGATGCCATGATGAAAACATTGAAGATAATCCCGAGATAGGCCGCCCGGAATCCACGCAAGAAGGCTGCAGTTTTGCCTGAGTAGCGTAATTCGTAGAACTCGACGTCCGTTACGACGCCGGATCGCCGCCATAATCGGGCGTATAGGAAGACCGTCAACATTCCCGTCAGAAGGAACGCCCACCAGGTCCAGTTCCCGATGACGCCCGTTCCGCGGACGATATCCGCCACAAGATTGGGCGTATCGGTGGAAAAGGTCGTGGCCACCATCGAAATGCCAAGTAACCACCAGGGCATTTTTCGGCTACCGAGGAAGAATGAGGAGAAATCCTCACTGGATTTTCTCGACACGGCGATGCCGATCGCGATGGAAGCAACGAAGAACGCTGCCATAATTGCCAAATCAACCGGTGCAAGCTGCATGTGGGACGACTACCAGTGTTGTGTGGGATCTGACGCGGGTGACGTCGATACGCCTGGGAAGCTTTGTTAGGCCAGTCTGCCCAATTTTGCTGGACGATTCTTCACTGGCCGGTTCATATACCGTAGATTGGGCCGTAGCAAGGCTGGCCAATTATACAGATCGCTGACGAAGATTCCGATCACATTGTCAATTTGAGCGCCTCAAAAGAGACCGGGGTTGTCCCGTGTCTCGATTTGCCGCCTATTGTTCGATCGAGGCCAGCACCTTCGTTCATTTTCTGAACAAAAAATCTTACGCATTCCGATGTCAAAGCGCCGTGGACCAAAAGACGACAGTGTGACCAATGGTCGCAGAAGTTTCATCCGAAAATCCGCAATGGGAGTGGGTGCGGCTGCATTTGCAGGTGGCGCAAGCGCCTCCGCCCGGCCGGGCTCGATGATGGAATTGGAAAATCTCCGGGTCTTGGCTGTTGGTCCCGAGAAGCCATTTGCAGCTCCACCAATGGACGAGGTCCGGATTGGATTTGTCGGTGTTGGGGGAATGGGCACTGCGCATGTGCAAAATCTGCTTACGATTCCTGGAGCCAGACTAGTC
>CBDTVC010000372.1:0-4232 GCA_965363925.1 uncultured bacterium
ATCCTGATGGTGTTCTTGTTTATCATACCGTCGGTGCCAGCAGTCATGGGTAACTTCATCATGCCGATGCAGATCGGTGCTATTGATGTTGCTTTCCCAAGACTTAATCTCGCCAGTTATTACATCTTCGGTATCGGCGGAATTCTCGTCGTGACAGGGATCTTGGCTGGCAACATCGATACGGGTTGGACCTTTTACACGCCGTACTCAGCACGCCTAGGTTCAAGTGTCATTTTTATGACGCTCGCCGTGTTTATCGCCGGATTCTCTTCGATTCTGACAGGGCTGAATTTCATCGTAACCATCCACAAAATGCGCGCACCCGGGCTTACGTGGAATCGGTTGCCGCTTTTCGTTTGGAGTATCTACGCAACCAGTATCGTTCAGGTGCTGGCTACGCCGGTAATCGGCATCACGATGCTGCTGCTCCTCATGGAAAAGACGCTTCAGATTGGCATCTTCGATCCTGCACTTGGTGGTGATCCGATACTGTTTCAGCACTTCTTCTGGTTCTATTCGCACCCTGCCGTCTATATCATGATCTTGCCGGCGTTCGGAATTATATCAGAATTGATGGGGGTATTCTCTCGTCACGAAGTACAAGGTTACAAGTTTGTCGCGCTCAGCTCGGTCGCAATTGCTTTTCTTGGCTTTCTTGTTTGGGGGCATCATATGTTTGTCTCCGGCCAGTCAGCTATTTCCTCGATTGTCTTTTCGTTGATTACGTACCTGATCGGGATTCCGACGGGTATCAAGGTGCTCAATTGGGTCGGTACGATGTACAAGGGATCCGTTTCGTTGAAAACACCGATGTTGTATGCGCTAAGCTTCTTGTTCCTCTTTACGATTGGCGGCCTAACCGGAGTCGCGCTCGGAGTGCTCGGTGTAGACGTCCATTTGCATGACACCTACTTCGTGGTAGCCCACTTCCACTACGTAATGATGGGCGGGACGGTAATTGCAGCAATCGGTGGATTGCACTACTGGTGGCCCAAGATTACTGGTAAGATGTACAACGAAACGTCGGGAACGGTCGCGTGTATCCTGATCTTTATCGGGTTCAACGTGACCTTCTTTACCCAGTTTATTCTCGGGACTCAAGGAATGCCGCGCCGGTACTACGACTACCTTCCGCGCTACGAAGCGTTGCATCAGATCTCTACCGTTGGTTCATGGATACTTGCCACAGGTCTTTTTCTAGTCCTGTTCACTTTTATCCATTCGCTGATGAAAGGCAAGAAGGCGCCTTCGAACCCGTGGGGTGCTGCTACGCTTGAATGGACGCACACTACGTCGCCGCCGATACCGCACAACTTCGAAGAACAACCAATTGTTACGCATGGACCCTACGATTACCATGCCCTTGCTCAAGTCAGCGGGGATGGGGTCAGCGTGGCAGAGCCGGAATTAGCAAAGCAGTAACCAAACCCGGTCTTCGCGACGAGCAGGGGACCACAGCAAGCCTACTCAAAAGTAACTAACTCGAATATGTCGTCACAGGAGGTCACACACGCCCATCACCCGAAGCAGCAGCACCACTTCGCAACGATGGAGCAGCAGTTCGACGCATCCAAAATGGGGATGTGGCTTTTCCTCGTAACGGAAGTACTGCTCTTTTCTGGAATGTTCGTTGCGTATACGGTTTACAGGCAGTGGCACCCTGAGGCATTCCTAGCGCTTAGTACCGCACTTGACTGGAAACTTGGTGGCCTGAACACGCTTGTGCTGCTGTTTTCGTCGTTCACGGTTGCTATGTCGATACATTCCATACAGAAAGATCAGAAGAAGAAGACCGTGATGTATTTGATCATCACGCTGCTATGTGCAGGCGCATTTATGGTGGTTAAAGCGATTGAATACGGTGGGAAGTTTAGCCACGGCGTTTTTCCAGGAGCGAACTTTGCGCCGTTCGGTGACCATTACGGGCAGTACGCTGACATCCCGTATGCCGCCCAGTTTTTCAGCATCTACTTCGTAATGACCGGAATTCACGGTGTTCACGTGCTCATCGGCATGGGAATTATTACCTGGATAGCCATCCGAACTCACAAAGGTCATTTTGGGTCAAGCTATTACACCCCAATCGAATTGACGGGTCTGTACTGGCATCTCGTGGACATCATTTGGATTTTCCTTTTTCCACTCCTGTATTTGATCTAGTGGCTAAAGTCGTTTTTCGAGCCCGAGTCAAGCCGCATTGGTGAGACTCTCCTTTCGAGTTTGAAAATCAATCGGCGTTGACCGCCCGCTACATTACGAGCCTTAAAGAAATAAGAAGCCTAACAGAATCGAATGGCACACGCACAACAAGCCGCAGTCGCGGGACATGCCGACCACGGCCATCACATCACGCCTCAGAGCCTGCTGATTAAGGTTTTTGTGGCATTGATTGTCCTGACTGTCGTGACGGTCATAACCTCTCGCCTCGACTTGGGCGGCCTAAACGTTCCTCTCGCTATGTTGATTGCCTCCGTGAAGGCTATGCTGGTCGTCGTCGTATTTATGGCGCTCAAATGGGACAATAGAGTTAATGCGTTGGTAATTGGCATGAGTGTCGTTTTTGTCGCAATTTTCCTTGTGTTTACCCTCTTCGACACAGCGTTTAGAGGTGATTTGTCGAATGTAGACTCACAGACAATTATGGATGCTGAAAGAATGCAAACCGGTGAAGCAGCGGCACCTGCGGCTGCTCACTAAAGACATTCCTTTAATGAGGCTGGACTAAGTCTTTTAAACGCGAAAGAATCATTAAGGCTTAACAGAATTTGCACAAATATCTGTCGCGTTTTCTGTTAGGAACTGCTAAGTTCATTGCTCCCTTGGATGAAGCTGGTCGTTTTCCCCACGATCGGCAGCAGGACTCGAGGCAGGACGATAGCAAGTAGCACCGCTGTTGTAGTTGCAGCGCCGTAGTACCACAGCCCTTTCCCAGACCAGGGCACCGTTCGTTTCTTATTGCCCTGAAAATTTCAGATGCTTTTATTTCTCACGCTCGTCGCCGTACCGATCGTGTTCTGCATGATCTCATGGGTCGTATTTACGACGTCACGGATCTACAGATTTGAGGATACACATGCTGCCGAGCAATTTGCACTTCAAGCCCGGCGCCGAATACGAGAGGCTGCCGCTACGTCGATTCGCGTGGGTTCGGCAGCGATCGGTGATGAGTTAGGCGTGCAGGTAGCGACCGGATACAATCGAGCTTATCAGCTTCGATATGACAAGTCGTCCGGGATCCCTTCTCTATGGCATGACGAGCTCTGGACCCGTAGAAATTAGGTCTGCTGAATTGTAAGCGCTTCCGATCTGGAACGACGCTTCGAAACGAATTTAGTCGCTGATCAATCAGGTCGTCGGCAGGGCCGCCTTCAGTGCGAGCCTCAGACCATGATTGCGTGCCCACAGACCAACATCGACGGACTCGAATGTACCCTGCGGTTGATTGAGGTAAAGATCCGATCGTCAGCAATTGGCTACGTGCCGCGCATGTAACCTGCAACGTGCTTATAGATCGTGTCGTCTGCAAACTGAAAACTGCCGGAATTCCAACAAGCTGTCCGACTATTCGGCGGCCAGAGACGCGGCTGCCGTAGTCAGGAATTCCGCAATTTTCTCGTAGTGACCAACTAGGTCAGCCGGTTTTATTTTTTCGTCCCCGGATGGACCCGTCACCATCTTTACCATGGAACAGGGGACTCCGTGGGTTGCCGCCACGTAGGCGATAGGATATCCGATCGAGTCCGTGATATCAGCGATCCGTTGCCAATAGGTCAAATCTTTTCCTTCACTCACGACGTGATCCTGCGTCACCAGTCGGCGCTCCACAAGTGACTTGAAAAGATTGTCGAGTGGCATCCTCGGGTAAGTAGGGGCGGATAGTTCGACTCGATCACCTTCAAATACTTGACCGACAGAGACCAGCGTTCCAGCTCTCAAGTCGTCAACGAGCGATCGGGCCACGCCGCCATGGACAAGTCGATCAAGTTTGTGGGCCCGTAGGAGGCGTTCGATACGCAAGGTCGCCTTTATTTTTCCGACGCCAACGATTGTGACCAAGAGGTCATCGTCATGAGCTATTTCGTTCTCGACGAGACCCTCAAAACGGCCACGTTGGTAGGATTTTAGAAAAGGTTTGGCCTCTTCATTCGATGCAAAAACAAATCCGGTCATTTTAACGTTTATGTCGGTCGAAGAAGATCATTGGAGCAAATGGAACACTTTTGGCTATAAGG
>CBDTVC010000373.1:0-4216 GCA_965363925.1 uncultured bacterium
GTTGCTGCTCAAATCGCGAAGGTGCAAGCCTTGAGAATCTTCGGCAATTCAATCAAGGGACTAGAGGGCATGCAAAGGGCGCTCGCCGACCTGCACAATCGTCGAATCGCAGACGGCGAGTAGCACGCCGATTTTAAACGCAGAGCGCTGGGCCCTGCTCGGAGCTGAGGCGCGTCTTTCCTAATTAAAGACAATCCAGCAGTTCGCCGTGTACCTGGGCATTTGTAGCCACAATCGAACCGGCCTGAAACACCTCTTCGCCGTCCGAATAGCTCGATACCCTTCCGCCAGCTTCTCGAACAAGCAAAATGCCAGCTGCAACGTCCCACGGACTCAGACCCGCCTCATAGAAACCATCAAGCCGTCCGCAGGCAACGTTGGCAAGATCGACCGATGCCGCTCCCGGCCGGCGCAACCCTCGACACCTCTCCATCACACGTCGTTGCCTGGCCAAAACCGCCTCAACATCATCAAACACTCGCTCCGGAAAACCGGTGGCAATCAAAGAAGTAGACAACTCCAAAGTGGGGCTGACGCGGATTGGCTGGCCATTCAAGAAGGCTCCTCCATTCCTACAACCAGAGAAGAGCTCATCCGCCGGAACGTTCAGGACCACTCCGGCGACAAACTCGGCATCAAACATTACACCAATACTCACAGCAAACGGTGCAAACTGATGCAAGAAATTCAAGGTGCCGTCTATCGGATCCACGATCCATCGAAATCCGCTACCCGATTGCGACACGTTGCCTTGGTGGGTTTCCTCTCCGATAATCACATGCGACGGAAAGTGGGAGCTAATAACTAGCTCAATCGCGTCCTGTGCTCGCCGATCGAACTCCGTAACAACGTCGTTCTGGCCTTTGAGCTCAGCGGTTATTGAACCAGACTCATTTGCGGCGTTGCGAATGATCTTTCCAGCATCTGTCGCGGCGTGCACCGCGACGCTCAAGATTTCCAACAATTCTGACTGCTTAGGCATCTCCCCTTCCGTTTACCGATCAGGGAAACTACAGCATAGCAATCAGTTATTCTTTTCTGGTGAGGAAGCAATGGCATCGAGTCGCAATTTGCGAGCATACACGATAAGCTCGCCTATTCCATCCACGGTCTTCCCGTATTCATAAGTCACTCGCTTCTTCTGGCCCGACTCGAACAAGATCTCCAGCCACTCGGAGCCTCCGTCCGCACAATCAGGACAACCGTACGTTTCGTCTAGACGGAGAAACGATGCTGTATCAACTAGCGCAAGAAGCGAATCCCATCGGGAGGCGTCGATCGGCCACGTGTTTCTAACTGTAGGATATTCAAGCGGTTCGCGTGCAAAAGCATTCCCTTTCGTCGTCAACACTTGATCTCCCTCTGTGATTTCCAGCTCGTTGAAACAATAGCCGACACAGAACCCAAACTGCTGTCCGCTACTGATGGCGACGATATCGGTCGAATTGGTTGAAACCCCAACCAATTGGCAACCTGTGAGGCCTGCCCCACCCAACAGAAGCACGAGTAAGCCAGGAAGGAGGCTGCGGTAATTAGTGTTCATGTACGTCCAAACCGTTTTTCTGACAACCTAAGTTCGTGACAACCCGAAATTGAGACATTGCGGTTCGTCAAAGTGGGTGTTAACCGGTCTTTAGACAAAGAAACTCAAGATTTATTCCCAATCGTTTCCAAAAGCGTTAAACTCCGATGAATCACCGCAATTGGGCTTGCGAAAACATGTGCGAACCCAACATTTGACTCCGCGGCCGAGCCGCGCGAGTTCTCGCATCCTAGGTGTAGCACTTCCCTCTGTCTGTAAATGCCGATTACAATGAGCCAAAATCCTCCTGGAACAACCGCAGCAATATGGTTCGCAACCTGTCTTGTGATACTCGCTGGTTGCGACGCTCCGAAAGTGAGTGAAGAGGCTACACCGCCAAACATAGTCTACATTCTGGCCGATGACCTGGGATATGGCGAAGTTGGTGTTTACGGTCAGGAAAAGATCCGGACGCCGAACATTGATCGCCTGGCGACTGAGGGTATGCTTTTCACCCAGCACTATTCCGGTAGTCCAGTCTGTGCTCCGTCCCGCGGAACGCTACTAACGGGTCAACACACAGGCAATGCGTACATCCGCGACAACAAAGAGATGGGCGGATGGGGACCCGAAGAACCGGAGGGACAACTACCACTCCCCGACAGCGCGTTTACGATTCCCGAGTTGATGAAACACGCCGGATATCAGACTGCTGTTATCGGAAAGTGGGGGCTGGGTGGACCGGACTCGGAAGGACATCCAAACAACCAAGGCGTAGATCACTTCTACGGATATCTGTGCCAGCGCGTCGCACACAACTATTACCCAACCCATCTTTGGCGTAATGACGAAAAGGATATGCTGCCAGGCAATAGCTGGTTCAGTGCACACCAGAAAATTGAGGCGCCTCTTCCGTCTGCCGCCGACTATGAGGAACGTTACGCCGGAACAACCTATGCTCCGGACAAAATGCTCGACGAGTCGATTTCCTTCATTAGGCAAAATGCAGAGAAACCATTCTTTCTGCTCTACGCATCACCGATTCCACACGTTGCGTTGCAGGTGCCTCAACCATCTGTTGCAGAGTACGTAGACGCGTTTCCGGAAACGCCCTACCTCGGCCAGAAATCATACCTCCCGCATCCGGCCCCACGGGCAGCCTACGCTGCTATGATAACACACCTCGACAACGAAGTTGGCCGGATAATGGAAGAACTCGATGCGCTTGGGATCGCGGACAATACCATTGTCATGTTCTCAAGCGACAACGGCCCAACGTATGCCGGCGGGGCTGATCAAGAGTTTTTCGAGAGCGCTGGTCCGCTTCGAGGACTAAAAGGTTCGCTATACGAGGGCGGTGTTCGTGTACCGATGATCGCAAAATGGCCAAGACGCATTAAGGCTGGTTCGCAGACCGAGCATGTGTCCGCCTTCTGGGACATAATGCCGACGCTGGCTGACGCAATCAACATGCCCGTGCCAGAATGGACGGACGGAATCTCGTTCTTACCGACGCTTGTCGGCGACGAAGCACAGGCCAAACACGACTATCTGTATTGGGAGTACCATTCACTTGGCGGAATGCAAGCGGTTCGCATGGGAGATTGGAAAGGTGTCCGAACTGGCCTGCACAAAGACGCCAGTGCCGCGATTCAGTTGTACGACCTTTCGACGGACTTATCTGAATTCACCGACGTCTCTGTGGCGAATCCTGAGGTGGTTGCGCGCATTGCAGAGTTCATGGATGCCCGAAAACCGTCCGCGATAGAAGATTGGAATTTTGCACTGAGAGCAATTCGTTGAGAAACGATGCTTCTAGAATCGATGCTTCGAAAAACAATGCTTCCGGAAACACTACAGAATGACAGGTATCAACAGACTCTAAATCGACTTCTAGCTGGAACCACGATTTCCTGGATTGCTTTAGCGGCAGTCTTCTGGTTCTACGACCTGCCGATTTCGATTGCGTTTGCAGAGCCGAATTCGACGTGGGCGATCTTTCTCGAGCGGCATGGCGAATACCCGGCGTCGTATTTGTTGACTACATCCATCTTAACGCTACTTGTTTGGGGCTGCCTGACCGTTTTTGACCGTATTCGCGGACGCTCAGTGAACGGTCTGGTGAGTCGATTTCTGCCGCCTACCTTTCGCAATTTTGCGTTGGCAACGATCTTAATGAACGTTGTCTGTCGGTTGACAATTGTAGTACTGACGAAGCGCTATTGGGGCAGAGTTCGATTCAAAGATCTTACGCCGGATTACGCCGACTTTACCGCCTGGCACGTCATCAATGGAGTAACCGGGAATTACTCGTTTATGTCGGGACATGCTGCGTCTGCATGGATGGTACTGGCGCTTAACGTTGTCACCAGGCACAGTCCGCCCATTATTCGGTCGGGCACGTTAGCAATTTCGATCGGGTACGGAGTACTTATGGCCGTTAGCCGTGTGCGGATCGGAGCCCACTACGCTTCTGATGTATTGTTCGCGAGTGGCATATGCGTCACGGTCTTTATCCTGACGTTGAAGTGGCTCAACCGCACGAACGGGTAGCGGATTTTGATTACGGTTCCCATCTGGCATTAGCGACGCAAGATCTGCACCAGTAGGGCTAGACCTTCGCACTCTATTTATAAAGACTCACGAGGGCGCTCAAAGCATTTGGGTGTTCACTTCGTCCCAGCATCTGAATTG
>CBDTVC010000374.1:0-4194 GCA_965363925.1 uncultured bacterium
TTTCGTACTTCTGATTGGCGTATCGGAAATGGTTCCGTCCCCAATGGTTGTGTTTCTCCAGTTCAGGAATTTGTTCGGATTCGCATTGGCTCTACTCTTCGTACGCTTCGTTCAATTTCGGTTAGACGCAAACATGCTTTATCGCGCTGGTGTAATTGTTGCGGTAGGCGTTATCGTATATTCGTATGCGGAGCTGGGATTGCTCTTGAAGTCCGGATATCTAATATCGGACGAGATATTTCATAAAGTACTGCTGGAACAAGCTAAGGGAACTCGCGCTCATGTCGGTGGGGGAGTTTTCGGTTTGTATCGAATTCCTGGGCCGCTGTTCAATCCGTCACAGCTTGGGATGTTCGTTGTTTATCTAATATATGTTGGCACGTTCGGAGACAGAAAATATCACTTTGGAATCTTGGCGTTGCTCTTGGGCATTGTTGTGATGGGGTTCTCGAAAAGCGCATTTATAATGTTGTTTTTTATTGCAGTTTTGAAAGTACTCGGCCGCCAATTGAGTCTTTTTGCGTTGTTGGGTGTTTTGTTTGCTCCCCTGATTCTCAGCCTCCTGTCGGGAGTCCTGTCTGACTATCATCTGGCGAGCATTACTCGACATTTCGATGGGTATGTTTCTGCCGTCCGACTACTGGCAGATCAGCCGTTGGGCACTGGTGTGGGATCTGCTGGCGAACTGGCTTCCACATTGGGAGGGTTTGAGGCAACGGCGGGATATGAGTCTGGCATGGGTACCCTAATTACTAACCTCGGCGTATTCGGTTTGCTGTTTTACGTGGTAATTGGTCTTTTTTGTTTCGTTCAGAAACATCGAGCCTTTTTTGATATGTTTGCATTGTGGAGTGTTTCGATGTATTTCAACGAAGCGGCAATGTCTCCTCACCTGTTTATCTTTCAATTCTGTATCGTTGGGGCCTTGGTTGCATCCAGCGGATCAGTCAACTATGTCCCGGATAGCTCGTCCTCGAAGTCTCCGCGCCTTGCCACCTCGTGAATCTTGTTTTGAACTCTCGAGGCCTTTACAAAATGCTAGTAAAACGACTCAAATCAATGCGCAGGATTGACACATTATCGGCAAATTCGAACCGCGTTAAAGTCGCGATTATCGGTTGCGTCGGCGTGCCTGCTGGTTACGGTGGATTTGAAACGTTAGCAGAGCAGCTCGTACTCCATGCTAGCAAGAATCTCGACATTCACATTTATTGCAGCGGAAATCGCTACAAAGAAAGACCGTCGACGTTCCAAAGTGCCCAGCTACATTACGTTTCGTTGGATGCGAATGGCGTTTCCAGCGTTCCGTTTGATATTTGGTCGATGTTTCACGCATCGAGATACGCGGACGTGATGGTCGTGCTCGGAGTATCGGGTTGCATGTTCCTTCCAATCTTGCGAAGAATTTGCAAAGCGACGGTCTTGTTGAACGTAGACGGCATAGAATGGCGCAGAGACAAATGGGGCAAAATGGCGAAATGGTTTCTCGAAAAATCTGAGGGACTCGGAGTGCGAAGTGCCGATGTCGTGATAGCAGATAACCTTGAGATTCAACGTTACGTACTTGAGAGATATGGCGTTCAGGCAGCCTGCATTGCTTATGGAGGAGATCACGCGTTCGCCGCTGATTTCATCCCATCGGACGCGCGGTTGTACCCGTTTATCAAGGATCGCTATGCGGTGAAAGTCTGTCGAATAGAGCCAGAGAACAATGTCTGCATGATATTGGAGGCGTTTTCACGACAACAGCGGCTGCCGCTTGTTGTTATCGGGAACTGGGAAGGCAGTGAATACGGCCGGCAACTGCGAGAGCGCTTCCGGCATTTTGACAACCTACATTTGCTTGATCCTATTTACGACCTGGAGCCACTAAATAAGATCCGTAGCAACGCCTGGATTTACGTACACGGTCACAGTGCTGGCGGCACAAACCCATCTTTGGTCGAAGCAATGTGGCTAGGCCTCGCAGTTCTAGCGTTTGACGTTCCCTATAACCGAATTACTACAATGGACAAAGCGCACTATTTTGATACTGCAGACTCTTTGGTTGAGGCCCTCGGAGCCTTAGATGAATCGAGTAAGTCAGAAAACGCAGGGGCAATGCGAAATATCGCCGAAGAACGCTATATTTGGCGCCGCATATCCGATCAGTATTCAGAGATCATCACTGGTGGAGAGACTGATTCGTCTCTCGACTGCACCTAGTTGCACTTCTGAAAATGCCTATAGATGCAAAACAAAAGCGCACTCATAGCTATAGAAGAATGGCATCGATTTCAAGTTTGTTGAGAGTATCGTGATTGACCGATTGCAAAGATTTCGAGTTCTTCTTGTTGTTGTGGCGGGGTGGGTCGTGCTGTCCAGCTGCGACGGCAATATTGACTATCCGGAGCCTATTTCGTCGGAAAAAATATTGAAGCCTGTATTGATCGTGGCGCACCGGGGCGGCATGGCGTATGCACCGGAGAATACTGTTGTCGGATTCAAGAATGGCAAGCGTTTGGAATCAGATGTTTTGGAACTCGACGTTCAGGTTCGAGAGAACGAAATCATTGTTTTGCACGATTTTACTTTGAATCGAACAACCGATTGTGCATTGGATTCTTTGAAAACAGCACCGACACTGAGGGAATCCTGCGATGCAGGACACCACTGGCGTGCAGGAGACAATACTTTTTCAGGAGGTGTTGGGTTTCCCCTTTTTCGTGGAACGGGAGTAAAAGTTCCCGTGTTGGAGGACGTCTTTGTCGGTGTGCCTGACGAAAACGCGATTTTCATGATTGAACTCAAACATATTGTGAAGGGCGTAGGCGAGCCGTCTATTGAGCAGGCAGTAGACACTCTGATGGCTTTCGTGGTCGAGCGTTCGCTAGAGGACCGGGTTTGGTTCGCATCGAGTAATAGCTACGTTCTATCCCATTCAGAGGCGACGGTGCCCGCTATTTCGAGCATGTTTATTTGGGGCGAGAGGATCCCGAGATCGTGTGAGGAGAATGTAATGGACTCGATTTCCCTGGGGTTCGACGGCGTGGCAATTCAGGCGCCACTGACGAACTCGGTCTCTCAAAGCTTTAGGTTGTGCGTGCAGCTGGCTCAAGACGCCGGATTGACAGTAGCTTTTTGGATCGTCAATCGACCAAATCAGGTTGAACAATTGTTGACTTACCAGCCGGATATGCTGATCACGGATTTTCCGGCTTGCCTTGCGGCGTTGTTGAAGGACATTCGAATTGAGAACCCCTACCCGGAGGAGATCGGCGAAGGCAATTTTCTTCCGAAATGTGGATAGCTGGGTGACTCGCTGATTGCTGACCAGCCTTTTTCGTGGACCAGTTTAGGACTTTGTTGAGAGAGTAATGATTACCGAGTCAAAAAAACGAGTAATAACATTCGGGACGTTCGATGTCTTTCATTTAGGACATTTGAACGTCCTTGAGCGAGCTAGATCATTCGGCGACGAACTAATCGTCGGAGTGTCGACTGATGAATTGACGCGCAGCAAAAAAAAACGCTATCCAGTTTATACGCAGGAAGAGCGGTTACGAATTGTTGCTGCCATAAGGGTGGTCGATGAAGTTTTTTACGAGGAGTCATTGGACTTGAAAGGCGATTATATTCAGCAGCATCGAGCGAGTGTTTTGGTAATGGGAGATGATTGGCGCGGAAAATTTGATGAGTACTCGGAATTATGCGAAGTCGTATATATTTCGCGCACACCGTCAATTTCTACAACGGCGATAATCGAGAAAATTCGGTCCGAATGAAAAAGATTCTCTACATGATTTACAGTATTTCGCCGCGGCCGATTCGTCAGCGAATTCGTCACATAGTTGCCCGAGTGAGGTTGTTTATCGGTCAGTCAAATGTCGACTACGAGCAGTACTGCAGTAGCAGGGCATTCGCCGACAATCCGATGCATGACAAGAATGTTATTGTCAATAGCTCTTTAACCTGTCAAATCTGCGGATCTAGCGAGTTGCATATTTCATACGCAGACTTGGTTCGTGTAGAGCGTGGTACGGCTGTGAGAAAAGTTTTTCATATGTGCGAGGATTGTGGATTTCTTTTTACAAATGAAAGCCGCAGTGGTAGGGAGGAGTTCTTTGAGAACACGCCCTATGTCGAAGACCAAGAAGGTCTACGCGCAGATCGGGAAATTGACCTAGTTGATTTGATTGAAGGCGCGAATGGATT
>CBDTVC010000375.1:0-4184 GCA_965363925.1 uncultured bacterium
TGCTGCGATTCGTTATAAGGCACATCGGTCGATTCTGTGTCGACCGGAGCCTCCACGAATCCGGAAAGCATCTGATGGTGAAACTTCTTTTGAAACATTAGAATTCCAACAACGCCCGCAATTATTGCAAGATCAGCAACGTTACCAATAGGAAAAAAGGCAACGCCGCTTCCACCGAAGAACGGAACCCATTCCGGCCACATGCCTCGCCAAACATCGATGTGCAGAAAATCTACAACACGACCCTGAAACAACGGATTGCCCTGTAGCAAGACCCCGTAAAACATCCGGTCGATA
Organism: uncultured bacterium; assembly: GCA_965363925.1. Classification (GTDB taxonomy): domain Bacteria; phylum Bacteroidota; class Rhodothermia; order Rhodothermales; family JABDKH01; genus JAGQWL01. The sequence continues at coordinate 298 of CBDTVC010000375.1, forward strand.
ATATTGCCAATTGCCCCTCCCATCACAAGAGCAAGACTAGTTCGATACGGCTTGTACCCCGTCCGGACACTATACAGGTAAATAACGATCACAACCGTCGCTACCACTGAGAACAATGTTACCAGGAATGGCGGTCCAAATCCGAACTCGACTCCAAAGGCCATCCCAGGATTTTCGGTATACGTAAACTTGAACCAGTCACCAACGAGCCGAACAGAATCATTCCGTGGCCGAAGCCGAGTAAACGCCAACCACTTTGTGACCTGGTCTATAGCAATGATGACGACGCTTATCCACAGTACGCGCATTTACAGTAATCGATAGTGCGCGTCACGTAGGACGTCGCTGCTCTACAGTCTATTCGTTGTTAGTGTGCCCGGCAGTTTCGACACGGCAACAGATCAGCGCTGCGCCTTCTTGGCTTCAATCGAAACCTGGGTGTGGGGTACGGATTCCAACCGATCCTTCGAGATCGCCTGCCCTGTAATCTTGCAGATGCCGTATGTCTTGTCGGCAATCCTGGTGAGTGCTCGCTCGAGGTATCCAACATACCGCTGCTGACGGGCAACCATGAGGTACAGCTTTTCGCGTTCCATGGCATCCGTCCCTGCATCAGCCATGTGATAGCTGTAGGCCGTATCGTTCTCAGATTGTTCTCTGGAATCAACCAGCTGAGCTCGCAAATCCTGAATGTCCTCGATAGCACGCCCGTGTTTGTTTTCGATCAGCTTGCGGAAATGCGCAAGTTCTTCGGCGCTGAGCGGACTCTTGGTTAGACGTGGCTCCTGAGCCGCTGCCTCAACCTGAGCTCGGATTGCCTTCGTCCTGCTTCTCGACGAGGTTTGCCGCGTACGTTTCTTCTTAGGCTTTGCCTTTGGCTTCGGCTTTCCAGCCGGCGTGACTTTCACCGCTGTGGCCACACCCGACTTAGCCTTTGTGGCCGCCCCAGTCGAGGTCTTTTTGGTTGCCGTTTTTCCCTTCACAGATGCCGTCTTCACAGTTGCCTTCTTCGTCGCGGTTTTGGCCGATTTGGCAGCTGATGCTGCCTTACTCTTGCCCGCGACTTTCTTGGTGGTGGTGGTGGTGGTCCGCTTCGCAGCCGCCTTCTTGGCGACTGACTTCACGGCCGTCTTTTTAGCCGATGACTTCTTGGCTGTGGTCTTCTTCGCCGTGGTCTTCTTCGCCGTAGTTTTTTTCGGCGTGGTTTTTTTCGCCGCTGTTTTCTTTGGCGCAGTCTTCTTTGCTACGCTCTTTTTTGCAGCCCTGGCCTTAGTCGCTTTCGTTCCAGTAGCCGATGTTTTTCGAGACGACGTCGATTTTGCAGGCGTCTTCTTCGAAACGCGTTTCTTGCTGGCACTCGCGGCCTTCTTCGCCGTTGTTTTCCTCGGCGTAGCCTTCTTGGCTGTCGCTTTCTTTGCCGTCGCTTTCTTTGCCGTCGCTTTCCGTGGTGCTGCCTTCTTCGCAGTCTTCTTCACTGCTTTCGCGGTTGAAGAAGACTTGCGAGTCGCAGTCTTCTTCTTGGCGGTCTTGGGTTTCGAAGACGCTGTCGTAGACTTGGCCGCCGACTTCTTCTTGGCCGACGATTTGGTCGACTTGGATGCGGATGTCTTCGATTTCGAAGATGTACTTTTCGTCTGCTTCTTAGCCATTTTGGTTGCTCCTTGTCGAGCCAAAATTGAACGAATTACAATGGGACGCGACAAACTAACTCGTTGCGCGCCTGATACCTATAGCGACGTCCTCATCCTCTATCTCAAATGAATCCACCAAATCACCCGTAGGCTCGTCGGCAACCTGCAACTCCAAAGCAAGCGTCTCGTTCCTGATTGTCTCACCATATTCGTCTAGCGCGTCGGCCATAGGGCCCTTTGCGCGGTAGAGAACAGCAATTCTGTCAGTCACTGCGAACCCCGCTTGCTTCCGCATATTCTGCACTCGATTGACAAACTCGCGAGACAACCCTTCTCGCAACAGCTCTGGTGACACGTGAGCGTCGAGCGCAACGGTACTGCCGTCAATCTGCTGCACTAGCCACCCATCCACTCCGGCACTAAGGACCTCCACGTCTCCTTCAGCAAGCTCAAGAGGGCCGTCCGGAAGTTCTATCACCAATTGGCTGCCAGACAGGTACTGCGTGATCTGGTCGTCAGACAACTCACTGATCGCGTTGGCTGCCAGTTTCATCCGCTTTCCAAGTTTTCGGCCGAGTACCTGGAAATTCGCCTTGGCCGTCCGCTTGACGACGCCACTCGAGGTGTCCATGTATTCAACCGCCTTAACGTTAACCTCATCGCGGATCATGGACTCAACGGCCTCTACGTCTTCACGACCAACTTGCGGACCGGTTACCACCAGAATTCGACTCAGCGGCTGCCGAACGTTTATCTGACTTTCATTCCTTAGTGCCAGCACAGCAGACGAGATTGATCGGCCAAGCCGTATCCGATCTTCCAGCAGCTGGTCAATCTCATCCTCATTCACTAGTGGAAACAGGTCGAGATGCACTGAAATCTGATTGCCACTCGTTGCCGGACAAAGCTGGCCGTAAAGCCATTCGCTGTACATAGGCCCAATTGGCGCCGAAAGTTTTGCAACGGTCATCAAACACTCAAAAACGGTCTGATATGCTTGCTGCTTACCGCCAGACGCGTCGTTGTCCTTCCAGAAACGTCTCCTTGATCGTCGGATGTACCAATTGGAAAGGTCATCGACAAAGCCTTCAATCGACCGCGCAGCTTTTGTAGGGTTGTACGTGGAATATGCTTCCTCCACGTCACGAACAGTGCTGTTCATCCGACTGATAATCCATCTGTCCAGCTCCGCCCGTTCACTGACCGGGATCCGTTTCGAAAAATCGACCCCATCGATATTGGCATAGGTTGCAAAGAACGAGTACACATTGTGCAACGTCGAAAAGAACTTCCGCGACGTCTCTTCCAGCCCTCGTTCCGAGAAGCGGATATTCTCCCACGGCGGCGCGTTTGACATCATGTACCAGCGCACGACATCCGCACCAAATCGATTAATCACATCAAAGGGTTCGACGGCGTTCTTTTTAGTCTTTGACATTTTCTCGCCGCTGGCGTCCAGCACAAGTCCGTTGACAACAACGTTCTTGTAGGCAACGTCGTCCATCACCAAAGCCGCAATGGCGTGAAGGGTGTAGAACCAGCCACGCGTTTGGTCAACACCCTCCGCGATGAAGTCTGCAGGAAAGCTCCGCTCGAATCGCTCCTTATTCTCAAACGGATAGTGCCATTGAGCAAACGGCATTGCTCCTGAATCGAACCAGACATCGATCAAGTCTTCGACCCGCCGCATTGTACCGCCGTCCGGACTTGGCCACGTCAGTTTATCAATAAACGGCCGGTGGAGATCAAAATCATCGGACAAACCTCCGCACTTCTCCGCCAACTCTTCGATCGAGCCGATAAACTCACGGTACTCTGAATCTTCAACATCCGATTCCCAGATAGGCAGCGGCGTTCCCCAAAATCGATTCCTGCTTAGCGCCCAATCAACATTGTTGCGCAACCACTCCCCGAACCGCCCGGTACCGATCGCGGCCGGTTGCCAGTTGATTTGCCCGTTTAACTCGACCATCCGATCCTTAATTGCCGTCGTCTTGATAAACCAGCTTTCTACCGGATACGACATGAGCGGGGTGCCTTTTCGCCAATCATGCGGATAACTGTGAACGCAGGTCTCGTGTCGGAAGAGCAAGCCTCGCTCACGAAGGTTTCTGGAGACGGTTTTATCTGCATCCTTGAACCACTCGCCCTCCACCAACGGCGCTGCGTCGGTGAAGCAGCCATCCGGAGCAACCGGATTAAAGATGGGCAAATTCCATTTCTGGGCGGACTCAAAATCCTCAGCACCAAAGGCTG
>CBDTVC010000376.1:0-4162 GCA_965363925.1 uncultured bacterium
ACCTGTACATCATCCCAGCCGGACGAAGCGTCCCCAATCCAGCGGAAGTGCTGGAGTCCATGAAGATGCAGCAATTCCTCGATCGGGTCAGGGACGAATTTGACGTTATTGTCGTTGATACGCCACCGTTGCTGGCGGTTGCGGATGCATTGCTGCTAACCCGCCAGGCCGACACGTGTATCCTTGTCTGCTCAGCCAATTCGACAGCACTTACTGCTCTTGATAATGCGGCGGGAATGTTGAAAGACGTTGGTGCTAATCTAGCTGGCGTGTTACTGAACCGAATGGACGGATCAGTCAGTTCGAGCTACGGCTACGGCTACGGCTATTCTTACCAGAATTATTATGGCGACAAGCCCGTTGTAGCGGCTTAACCCCACCAAGATTACTTATCTGAAAGAGATGCGAAAATTATTCGTTGCGTTGGTTTTTCTTGCCCCGATGATGGTTTTGGGAGGAGCCGGCGAAAGTTCGGCGCAGGTGATAGACCTGGAACGGTCCCGCTATAGTCCGGCTGCGGCCTTCAACTATGGTGAAGAAGGCGACATAACGATAATGGCAAATGTCTGGGGCACGGTGCGGTATCCGGGCCTGTATGAAATTACGAAGGGCACAACCCTGAGCACGTTATTCTCGCTGGCCGGCGGTCCGCTGGTGAATGCACGAGAAACTTCGGATGATCGGAAGGTCACGCTTCGTCTTACGCGTGGAAGGCAGCAGGAGACCGTGTTTGAGTTTGAGATGGATAACCAGGTCCTTTCGCTTGAGTCGGATCCGGTGCTTGAGATGGGTGATGTCTTAACCGTGGATACCGTTGAAAGGCGTGGATTTTCGTGGAGAGACGTCTTTCCGATTGTGGCTGCGGTCGCTTCGGTTGCACTGGCTGTCGAGCGAGTTGCACGATAAATCAAGTCCTGAAGCGGAAGGATTCAAATGAAGGTGAGCCGAAATTAGACTTTGTGTCTAAGATCGAAACACTGGCATAACGAAACGATAGAAATGGCCGATACTCGGGAGTGCTAAGGGGTTTGGTCACCAATTGTATTCGGCGGATTAGATTCCGCAAAATCATCTTGGCATGCTGTGGCTAACGGTGGCTAAACGGCCTACCGAGGTGTAAAGCTGTATGTCGGACGCTCGAAAGAAGGTTTTGGGCTCCGGCAACGCGTCGCTCAACCGACTCGAAGTTGTGGATCAGAAACTTTGGCCCAACTCTTGAGTGGGTTGCAGCAGTCAGTTCGAAAACGTTCAACAATCGCATAGAAAATGAAGGTAGCAATCATCGGGACAGGCTATGTAGGCCTAGTTTCTGGCACCTGTTTCTCGGAAATGGGTAGCGAAGTAATCTGCGTCGACATCGACGAAAAGAAAGTCGCAAAGCTCAAGTCAGGTAGCCTGACAATTTTTGAGCCCGGACTTGAGATCTATTTTGAGAGGAATCTGAAAGAAAAGAGACTCTCTTTCACAACTGATCTCGCCGAAGCTGTCAGAAGCTCGGAAATTCTGTTCCTCGCGCTCCCTACACCGCCGGGCGAAGATGGGTCAGCTGATTTGTCATACGTATTGGGCGTCGCAGGCAACATCGGCAAGATCATGAAAGAGGAGTCGATTGACTACCGCGTGATCGTGAACAAGAGCACAGTGCCCGTTGGGACGGCCGACAAGGTTACCGCTGAAATCGAGAAGGGCGGCGTCGTATCGGGTACTAATTTCGATGTCGTTTCAAATCCGGAATTCTTGCGTGAAGGCGTTTCCGTTGAGGACTTCATGAAGCCGGAGCGTATCGTAATCGGCACGGGCTCCGAGCGAGCTGCCGAGATGATGAAGAAGCTTTACTCGCCGTTTGTTCGTCAGGGTAATCCGATCATCATCATGGACGAAAAATCTTCGGAAATGACGAAGTATGCGGCCAATGCGATGCTCGCTACGAAGATTACGTTTATGAATGAGATCGCAAACGTATGTGACCGCGTTGGTGCAAACGTTGACAGTATCCGGAAGGGTATTGGTTTGGACAGTCGAATCGGCAAGCGATTTCTCTATCCTGGAATCGGGTTTGGTGGTTCTTGCTTTCCGAAAGACGTACAGGCACTTGATCGCACAGCAAACGAGTATGGCTACACGTTTGAGATCTTGCGTTCGGTATTAAACGTAAACGACAAGCAGCGACACAAACTTGCTGAGCAGATCATTGAACACTACGGTGGTTCGGTTGCGGGCAAACATTTCGGAATCTGGGGATTGGCGTTTAAGCCGAACACAGATGACGTTCGCGAAGCGCCTGCTCATGTGATCATCCGCGACTTGATGGCTGCCGGTGCAACAATCTCAGCGTTTGATCCGGAAGCAATGGACACTACTCGCGAAGTACTCGGAGATTCGATTCAATATGTGGCTGATGACTATTCAGCACTTAAAGGTGCGGATGCCCTCGTGATCTGCACCGAGTGGAATGAGTTCCGCCAGCCAGATTTTGATCGCGTGAAAAACTTGCTGAACGAGCCGCTCATTTTTGATGGTCGGAACCTCTACGAGCCAAAAGAAATGGCTGAACTTGGATTCGACTACTACAGCATTGGTCGCCCGCACTTCCAGCCTGCTGGACTTGAAGCGGTTGGGATGAATGGAAAGTCTAATTAGGAAAAGCTGATGCCAAGAACATTAATAACCGGTGGAGCAGGTTTTATCGGCTCACACCTTTGTGATCGAATGCTGGCGGAAGGTCATGACGTTATCTGTATGGATAACTTCATCACCGGCCGGCCGGAAAACGTTGGACACCTAATAGGTAATCCAAAATTTCAGCTTGTACAGTATGATATCACAAACTACATCCACGTGGATGGCGACCTGGATTATATCCTCCATTTTGCCAGCCCAGCTTCGCCGATCGACTATCTCGAGTTGCCGATTCAGACGTTGAAAGTTGGTGCTCTCGGAACGCACAAAGCGCTCGGTCTTGCAAAAGCCAAGGGCGCGCGCCTCCTACTTGCATCGACAAGTGAGGTTTATGGTGACCCGCTGGAGCATCCGCAATCGGAGACTTATTGGGGCAATGTAAATCCGATCGGAATTCGCGGCGTGTATGATGAGGCGAAACGTTACGCAGAGGCCATGACGATGGCGTATCACCGTTACCATGGTGTTGAGACTCGGATTGTCCGGATCTTCAATACCTACGGTCCGAAGATGCGCGCAACGGATGGTCGTGTGGTTTCGAACTTCATCAACCAGGCTCTTAAAGGCGACGACATCACAGTTTATGGCGAAGGCAATCAGACGCGTTCGTTCCAGTACTGTGACGACCTCGTAGAGGGCGTGTACCGACTGCTGTTGAGTGATGAAGTCGAGCCGGTGAACATCGGCAATCCAGACGAAACCACAATTCTGGAGTTTGCCAAAGAGATTGTTGCTCTGACAAATACCACCAGCAAAATTGTTTTCAAGCCGCTACCTAAAGATGATCCGCAGGTTCGGCAGCCGGACAATACGAAAGCCAAGCGAATCCTTGGGTGGGAGCCTAAGGTGCCGCGCAGTGAAGGGCTTCGTCTCACGATGGAGTATTTCAAGGCTGAACTGGAATCGACATCGGTTAGTGCTACGTAGACGCAGTCTGCCCGATTGTCAACACCGACTTGTGAACTGAGCTGCGTGGACTCAATCAATAGATTGACGTCCACGCAGTCGGTTTACCGCTGTCTGAAACGCCCACAAGAATCACCCAAGGAGACCGTCAAAGGAATGAGTTCAGAAGACGCAGTGCCCAGCCATCTCCATATGTTGGAAGCGGAGGCCATCTACATCATGCGCGAGGTTGCGGCGCAATTCGAGCGACCGGTCCTGATGTTTTCAGGAGGCAAGGACTCGATCGTTATGGTGCACCTCGCACGAAAGGCCTTCCACCCGGCGCCAATTCCGTTTCCGCTGCTGCACGTTGATACCGGGCACAATTTCCCCGAGGCACTCGCGTTCAGGGATAAACTCGTCAAAGAGATTGAAGCCGAACTGATCGTCCGCAAAGTACAGGACGATATCGATAGCGGGAAGCAGAAAGAAGAAGAAGGACCCAATCCAAGTCGGAACGCACTTCAAATTCGCACACTGCTTGACGCGCTTGCCGATTACAAATGTGATGCGGCACTTGGTGGCGCCCGTCGTGATG
>CBDTVC010000377.1:0-4154 GCA_965363925.1 uncultured bacterium
CGTCGAAAATGCTAAAGATGGATTGCGACAGATTCTCTATGGTGTTTTCAAGAAGGTCGTGGTTGCGGATACTATAGGCGAACATATACTCGAGCATATGTACAACCCGTGGGGAGTAAAGGGGAGCGTACTTCTTGTGACCATGTATCTATTTTCGTTCCAGCTCTACTTTGATTTCTCCGGCTACTCCGACATTGCCTGTGGTGTCGCTAGGATGCTTGGCTTCAAGCTTGTCCGGAATTTCAAACTATTTTACATCGTACGAAGTGTTCCGGAGTTTTGGGATCGATGGCACATATCGATGACGACCTGGTTTCGGGACTACGTATTCTATCCGCTGTACGGTGGGCGGATCATTCGTAATCGTGTTCGAGGTGCGTTCGCACTAGTGGGGACGTTCGTACTTAGCGGCCTGTGGCACGGAGCGGCATGGGGATTTGTTTTTTGGGGGCTTCTTCAGGGACTGCTGCACATTCCGTATTTGCTCTTTCCTTGGCTCAGGCCGAAGCGTTACTCGGCAAATCATCGCTATACGCTTTCGAATTGGGTTGTCGATGCGGGTCACGTTGCTTTGACTACAGTGATTCTCGCTCTTACGGTAGTGTTCTTTGCGTTGCCGCAATGGAGCAGCGCTACTGCGTATTATTCTCAGATGATGTCGATGAGCCTGTTTAGCATCCCTTGGACGTATAAATTTTTGCTTCCAGGCGTGTACGTAGTGTGCTTTTTCGAGTGGTTGCAAGATAGACGGGGCACCGAACACACGTTGCAAATTGGCCACATTCCAGTAGCGATTCGGTGGACTTTGTATTACGTGCTTACGTTACTCGTACTTTATTATAATTACGATCGCCAATCCTTTATCTATTTTCAGTTTTAGATATGGGAAGTGATTCAAATAGCGATCGTTCGGTATTCCGTGAGAAGTTTTCTTTTGTCGCGCGCTATTTGCTGTTCTTGATTCCGATTGGGGTTGTTTTTCTTTGGCTTGAGGGGAGTGCCAGAAAGCTTCCGGATGACTTTCGGTTCAAGAAGTCACAACTTGAATTACAGCTCGATTCGATTGAGACGTTGATACTTGGCCAATCGCACACCAAGGTTGGTCTAAATCCGGATCTGATGGATGGGTGGACGTATAATTTGGCTGAACGTGTTCAGACTTTGTATTTCGACTCGTACTTGCTTAATTACTACATAGATCGGATGCCCAATCTCAAGCGTGTGATCGTGCCGATTTCGTATCAGAGCCTTGGTGGCGAGTCCAACTTGGCGAAAGGCGAATACAACAGGAGCTACCTGTACGCGTTCTACTACGGTAGTACGAAGTTTACGTCTCCGTTCAATCCGCGCCGCTACAGTCTAGTACTGAATTGGGAGATACATAATGTAGTTGACAGACTATACGACGAAAAGTTTGGTGCTCCGTTGGAGTACAAAATCCGTTCAAATGGGTGGGAGCCGAGAGTGGGGACCACCGATTTAGTTGAGAATGCTACTAATTCGCCTGCGCTCTTCGACCAATACCTCGACGAGAGTCTATATCCGGATAACGTGGCCTACTTGAAAGATATGACTGAATTGTGCGAACGCAACGAGGTGCAATTGTACCTGTTTTCGCCGCCAATGCACAAGCTGTATATGGAGAACGTTACGCAATCCCGCTATGAAGACATGGTCCGAATTGCCACGGAGTTTAGTGCGGAATACGACGTGCCCTATTTCAACGATACTTATCTCGACATATTCCCGGACTCCGAGTTTTACGACGCGAATCATTTGAATGTTGATGGTGCGGAACGCTGGACTCGACTTGTCAACGATCGGATCCTCGAGGTCGAGTCGCGAGGCGTGCGATGAGTGATTCTCGGCCATTAGTTTCGGTCATTATCCCTGCTTACAACGCAGCAGTTTTCATTGGTCGGACTCTCGATTCTGTTCTGTCCCAGAGTTATCGAAACCTCGAGGTGATTGTCGTAGACGATGGATCGGTTGATGCAACGGCTGATTTAGTTCAGCAGTACGCTGACGCCGATTCGAGGGTAAGGTACCTTAAGCAGAAGAATGCTGGTGTTGCTACTGCTCGCAATTATGCAATTGCGAATTCCAACGGCGAATTTATAGCGCCAATTGATTCAGACGATGTTTGGTTTCCCGAGAAGATCGAGAGACAGGTGTCTATGTTTCTCGAAGGTGGGGAGTCGGTTGGCCTCGTGTACACGTGGTGGGTTGGAATCGACCAGGAAGACCGGGTTAAGGGCCTTGCTGCTCGGTGGAACGCGAATGGTTTACTTGACGATGCGCTCTTGTTTGTCAACTTTGTCGGAAATGCCAGTGTGCCGCTGTTTCGTAAGAAAGCATTGGACGCAGTTGGTGGTTACAGCGTTCACTTTCTTGCCGCAAATGGCCAAGGCTGTGAAGATTGGGATCTCACGCTTCGCGTCGCAGAAAAGTATCACGTTAGAGTTGCGCCCGAATATTTGATGGGTTACCGACAGATAGCAGGCAGTATGTCGGATGACTGGACTAGTATGGCCAAGTCTTACGATATGATGATTGATGATTTACTTCGCCGCCGTCCTGACGCCGACACCGATGTCCTCAATTGGTCTCGCTCTCACTTTTGTCGATACATTGCCGCTAAGGCGTACATGGGGGATGCCTATTCGGAAGCGCTCAGGTGGCTTCGGAAATCAGTCGTCACGGACCCATATGTCTTATTGCCGCTTGGTATTTGGAAATTAACCTATAAGTGCGTTCTGAAGTGGGCGTTGTCGCCGATCATCAACAGGATTTGGCCCGACAAGGAATCCTGGCTCAGTTTCAGGCAGCGAACGAGGCTGTTTAAGCCAAAGTTGTTGACCATGGAGGAAATGATCACGGTTTCCCAAGCTAAGGCGGCAACTTGGGCTTGGCGACCCTGGAAGCCGTACGATATCGTCATGCGAAAGCGATGGTTAAAGCTTTCTTCCCCAGACCGTTTGTCTCGGGTGGACGGGTCTGCTACTTAGGAATTGCCATGAATCACAGAGACTCGATTGCGCGCTCAATGTCGCCATTCGTCCGTGCTCAACCTTGGCTCGTTTCTGCAACCTTGGTACTCGGGATCCTTACGTCTCTTGCCGAGGGAATCGGGATATCGTTCTTTATTCCGTTCCTTCAGGGATTGAATGGAGATCGTCTGCCGACTGATTCTGGCAAGTGGCTTATCGATTCGCTGGCACACGTTTTCAACGGCGTTTCTGCCGACCGTAGACTCATCGTAATCGCGTTTTGCATTTTTGTCGCAATATCGCTGCGAACGATTCTGAGTTACTTCGGTGAGGTCTGTTATACGCTTCTCGATGCCCGGATTGGACATCGAATGAGATCGAACATTTTTTCGCAGTTGATGACGCTCGACTATAGATATCTTGAGCAGATTCCCTCCGATCGATTGTACAACACGCTTGCTGGCGAAACATGGAAAGCGAGCAAAGCAATTGCAACGATCTTGAGCATGGTTGTGGCGACTGCCACATTGCTCATTTACACGACACTTCTAATTCTTATTTCCTGGAAGCTTACGCTGCTGGTCGGCGTGGTGATGCTCGCTATATCAATGCTTGTCCGATTCCTCATGCGGCGCACGAAAGGGCTGGGGCGCGCGGCGACCAGGGCAAACGTCAGTTTCACGAAGCGGATGCTTGAAGGACTCAACGGGCTTGAAGTGACGCGTTCTTTTGCACGAGAGGAGTATGAGCAGAATCGATTTGACGAGGCTTCAAACAGGATTAGCCGCGTACATACGCGACTCGGAATTCTGACCAAGGCGGTAAATCCGATCTATGAAATTCTCGCAACTGGTCTCCTGGTCGTACTGATAGTGATTTCTTATGAGGGTGCTGAAAGTGTTGCCGCGCTGGTTGTTTTTATTGTCATTCTCCAACGATTGCAACCGCGCATAAAGACGCTTGACAGTCAGAGAGTGCAACTATCGAGCCTCAAGGCGCCAGTCGACGAAGTTGCTAACCTAATGAGTCGGGAGAATAAGCCCTATGTATTGTCGGGCAGCAAGCACTTTACGGATCTCAAGGATTCGTTGCGTTTTGATTCCGTTACGTATCGGCACAATGTTAGCGAAGATGCGGCGTTGACGGGAATCAGTTTTACGATTC
>CBDTVC010000378.1:0-4150 GCA_965363925.1 uncultured bacterium
CCACGCGCCACAGTTGGTTCAGGATCATACTGTATCCCTTTGCAAGCCTGCCGGGTGCGAGCTCGTACCAATTGAAGGTCAACGACTCGCCCTGTTCAGCCGTTTCCAACATCGCGTCAACAACGGCATTATCAATTCTATCCATTCGTAACGTCTCAGGATCCCGCCACTCAGCAGCGACGAAAAGTTGTGGATCGTACTCAAGATCAGACGGTTCCTGTGTTTCAAAATGCCGGACACCAAAAGCAGATAGCCAACTACGCAAACCGGGATTGGAAATCGTAGAGATCCCGGCCCACAAATCAACTCCAAACTCACCATACGCATCAGAGGCAACCTCTGAACAAAACAGCTGTGATGGGTCTTCGTAGTCCATCTCAAAATCATACGGAACGTGCCCCGACTGAGCGCGAAGCAAAGCGTACCCTGCGGCAAGATGCGGAAGCCGTGGATTGGCGACTACCGGCGGCAGATCTGGCCGAAGTCGGAGCAACATGAGGCGTAGCTTTTTGTCTGCCAGATACTTCTCTGCGGATGCAACCGCCATACCGACCTCAATGTGTGCCTCCACGACTGACACTTCACCGGCATCGGACACATGCGCAATTGCCACATGCGAGAAATTCCCAGGATAATCAGACCCTCGCGAGATCAAGGCCGACGTTGGATAACCGCCGCGAGAAACCAGAAGGTCGCCGCTGTAGATCCGCACACCGCGAACAATAGCCGACGGGATGGCGGATGCAGGCGCCTGCGGTATTTCACTGGCACGGATGAGCGTCCCTGACGTGTCAGGATGCTGCGAAAGCACTTCTTCAATTGCGGCACGGCTTCCGTAGAGCAGTCGGTACAAACGCTGACGAGTTTCGATCGATTCGATGTCCCACATTCGGGACTGCTCCTTCGCAATCTGCCTTAGCTCAGTTGCGCTGGATATGTAGCGTTTGGCCGCGGACGGGCAGGCTGCAACCTGGGCCCCGAGAACGAACAACACATCCTCAACTTCATCCCAGACTAGATCACTCGGCTTGGTCTGTATCGAATCCAACTGACTCAAGAAACCATCCAAGCGCCCGAGGCCGTCGTCAATTTCGACTCCTACATCGCCGCACCCGTTCGCCCTGGAAACGACAAACAATTCCTCCAAAGCCGTCCACGCCGAGTCTTGATTCCAGACAAACGGCAACGACCGGTCTGCAGTCGGAATCGCCGGATCGCCAAGCGGAATCGACAAAACGACAAAACCAGCCACAAGACAAAGTATTACAAGTCGAGCTATCTTCATCTACAAATAACCTTTAGCGAAACATAGTACGTTAGCACCCACAACATTGCCGAAGGCGGGCGCGCGCCGAGGCAACGCAATCCTCTACGAAGCTCGTTATCTCCACGGTGCGACCTTCAGCAACGTGCAGTCCTCAGCGAAGCGCATTTCTCTGTGACGGGCCATCCTGGGTGAAGGGCGATCCTAGGTAAAGCGCGATCCTGGGTAAAGCGCAATCCTCCGCAAAGAATACGATAAGGAATCGAATGACATCGGATGAATTTAGAAAACACGGGCACGAACTGATTGATTGGATCGCATCGTACATGGACAATGTTGCGGATTCGCCGGTTTACTCGATGTCGGAGCCGGGTGCCGTTCGGTCACAATTGCCCGCCGATGCGCCGATAAAGCCTGAATCGTTCGACGATATCATGTCGGATGTCGAAAAGATCATTATGCCAGGGATAACCCATTGGCAGTCACCCTCTTTCTTCGCTTACTTCCCAGCAAACGCATCTCCCCCGTCGATCCTTGGTGAGCTATTAAGTGCCGGACTGGGCGTTCAAGGGATGTTGTGGTCAACGAGTCCCGCCTGCACCGAACTTGAAACCCACGTTATGGATTGGCTCGTGGCGATGATGGGGCTACCAAATCGATTCCACTCTTCAAGCGCAGGCGGCGGTGTCATTCAGGACACAGCCTCAAGCGCATCCTTGACCGCATTGATTGCTGCTAGAGAGAGAGCGACGGGTTTTGCATCAAACGAATACGGCGTCGCTGGGAACGGGGTGGCTAAAACCGGGTCCGCGCGCGAAACCAAAGCGGTTGAAACCGATCCAGACGAAAAGGTCAGTGCTGGTCGCGGCCGATTGGTTGCATACGTTTCTAACCAGGCACACTCCTCGCTTGACAAGGCAATGAAGATCGCTGGACTTGGGTCGGCCAATTTGCGTCATGTTCCGATAGATGAATCGTTTGCCATGGATGCGGATAAGTTGTCTGAGATGATCCGCGGTGATATTGCAAAAGGATTACGTCCGTTTTTTGTTTGCGCCACGATCGGCACCACATCAACAGGAGCCATTGACCCGATCCGAAGGGTTGGTGAAATTGCAAACAAGTTTGGTTTGTGGATGCACGTAGATGCCGCGTATGCGGGCAGTGCCTCCGTGTGTCCGGAGTTTCGCCACCATCAGGATGGGCTCGAGTTAGCGGACAGCTATACATTCAATCCGCACAAATGGCTGCTCACGAATTTCGACTGCAATTGCTTCTTTGTCGCAGACCGTTCGACGTTGATCAAAACGTTCAGCATCCTTCCCGAATACCTGCGAAACAAGGCGACGGAAATGGGTTCGGTGATTGACTATCGTGATTGGCACATCCAGCTGGGTCGTCGATTCCGCGCGCTGAAACTCTGGTTCGTAATCCGGTCGTACGGAGTGGATGGGCTGCGTGCTTACATCCGCAGTCACGTGTCGATGGCAAACGAGTTTGCCGACTGGGTGCGATCAGACGAAGACTGGGACATCGTTGCACCGGTTCATCACAGCCTCGTTTGCCTGCGGCACAATGGTGGCGATCAACTCAATGAGCAGATCATGAACCAGGTAAACAAAAGCGGAGATTTGTTCCTTACGCACACAAAATTGCACGAGCGTTTCACTCTAAGAATGGCGATAGGTGCGCGGCTGACCACAATCGAGAATGTGCGCAGCGCATGGCACGCTTTGCGGTCAGCTGGCCACCAACTCAAGCCGTAGCGGCCAACTGTTGGTCGCCATTCTTCGTACTGTAGGTGGGGCTAGTCGATCCAGGCTTGCTGATTGTCGCCGCCGTGAAGGTTTCACCGCCGATTATTGCGATCACAGTGCCAGTTGGTGTCCCTTTTAAGTCGCCACCGTTGTCGCAACCGGTCGCTTGGCAGACAGCAGTGAGTTGCTCTAGGAGTACTCGAACGAGAATCTTAATTGTCCGGCGCATATAAGAACTTCAGCATATCCTGCGAGCGATCAGCCCACGCGCGCTCACTGTGTCCGGCGTTCGCGACCTCCATGTAGGTCAAGGTCTCGTCCGTCCACCCGCGAGACATCAGGGCATCCCGAAGGTCCGCAGCGCCTGCCACCATATCATCTCCCTCTTCGGTTCCGATGTCAAGCCAGATGCGTTGGCCGGTTGCTGCGGGAAGTTGATTCACCGCTCTAACAATGTCCTGGTCACTCCACCACACCGATGGCGATACTACCAGTAGTTGTCCAAATACGCGCGGGTACCGCAACCCGATGTACATTGAAATCAAACCGCCAAGTGATGAACCACCCAGGGTCGTGTTATCACGATCAGGCAGCGTGCGGTAGTTGTCGTCGACAAATGGCTTGACACCTTCGACGACCAGTCGGCCGTATTGGCCTCCGCCTCCGCCTTCTTCGTACCCGTCTATTTCAGACGGCGTGTATTCAGTCGTACGATCTGTCGTGTTTCCGATCCCAACGATGATCATGGCGGATATCGAGCCATCCGCAATCAGTTTCTCTGCGTGTTCATCCATCTGCCATTCAGCTCCGACTTCCGATGCATCAAAAATATTCCTGCCGTCGTGCATATAAAGAACGGGGTAGCGCCCTACCGACTGGTCATATCCGGGTGGCAGGTACACATAGAGCGAACGGGGCTGAAGCGCCGAACCCGTCATCTTGAAATCATCGTGTGTCACTACGTTTCCCGAGAATGTGAACGGACGCGGTCGGGCAACTTCTGCAAATGTGCTCCGGAAGACCACCGAGTCGGCCGGATCAAGCCATCGGTTTGCGCCAGCCTGCCACCCATCGTCCGGGTTGTCGTCGCCATCCATGACGACGGTGCGCTGGCCCGCCAGGTCATACT
>CBDTVC010000379.1:0-4144 GCA_965363925.1 uncultured bacterium
TCGGCGTTTTTCCGATCCACATGCTCCGGGCGCTGCCCGGTGCAAGCTTTGGTTAGCGAGCGCACCGCAACCACTCGCCTCTCGACCTAACCCGACTTGACAAGTATTCGTATTTTAAGGTCTCGCGCAGCGCCACTGCAAGCTAGGCTCAAAGGAGTATATGGCATTCCGAACGTTTCGCGAAGACGAATTCCCCCTCAGCACTGCAATTTGACAATGAAACTGCTAACACCTTTGGCCCTTCTAATCGTACTGCTTCTTGGTTGCGATCGCCAACCAGAGCCTGGTTCGGATACCATAGGGGCAAGTCAAGGCATTGACCGCGCAGGCGACGATAGCACCAAGTACAAATTCATCGCCGATCTCGATGAGCTTGAGGAGAGGATCTTGTCAACGCACCCCCGTCCCTTTGATTTCATCTCAGAGTCAGATTTCGAGAAACTGGTCGCGACTCATCGGGCGTCGATAACAAAGGAGACGAACGAACGCCAGTTCTTGTGGATGTTTAGTTCAATCGCAGCGAGCGTCGGCTGCAGCCACACGAATCTCGGATATTTCAATCAAGAAGATAGATTAGTCGGGGACGGTGAACGGTTTCCTCTGCAGGCCGTTTTTCTTGGTGACCGATTATATGTGACCGATCCACTCACGAATGCCGATGAGCTTAAACCGGGGGATGAAATCACAGCTATTAACGGCATTGCTGTCACCGAACTTCAGGAGGGGATCTATTCGCACATCTCCACAGACGGACACATAGTCGGTCAAAAACAGGCGATTGCCAACGCGTATGTGACTTCATATCTGACCTACGAGCTTGGGTTTCCCGATCAATATTCCGTCGTGGTCCGGGGTCAGGATTCCGCAGCGGCATTGCGGCAGCTGGACAGCTTTACCCCACCTCCGCGGATCGCAGTTTCGGATCCTTGCCAAGAAACGTTGTGCGGCAGCATTACAGAAGACCAAGACCTGGCTGTGCTCAAGATTCGAGATTTTGCTTTCTACGGGGACAAGTTTGGCGAATACAAAGCGTTCATTGACGAGAACATGACGCAGATTATGTCAAAGAAAGTCAACAATCTGATAATTGACGTCCGCGGCAATCAGGGTGGACCTTCTGCAGCAGCCCTCTACTTACTTCGTCACTTTGCCGATAAGCCGTTTACGTATTTCTCGTCTAGTTCGCAATTAGCTGATGACGATATGAAAGTGCCGACTCCGCCCCTTCCTAACGTATTTCGAGGCCGCGTCGTAGTTGTGACGGACGGCGCAACAGCGTCCACGACGGGACATTTTCTATCGTTGGTCAAGTTTCACGGCTTCGCGGAGATTGTCGGCGAAGAGTCCGGCTCAACCTATACTGTGAATGACGGGTCTGAACGGTACAAGTCAACCAATCTCGGTATATCGTACAAGATTCCGACAGCGACGTTCACGACCGAAGTCAGTGGCCTTCCCAGGGATAAGGGTATTCTTCCCGACCACCCTGTTACCTCAAGCATTGATGCAATCCTGGCAGACAAGGATGAATTGCTCGGTGCGGCCCGCGACCTTGTCGGTTCACGCTGATTTCGGGACAAGCAGAGCCCACGTCTGCGGTAGCAGGTATTTGGATTGTGCTCGCTAACGTAGGGAGGCTTCACTGGCTGCGCCACGCCGAAGAGTAGCAACTTGTGGATCGGCTTCAAAGGCGATCCACTTTGCGCCGGGCGCTGCCCGGTGCAAGCTTTGGTTATACGGCAACGAAAACGCAGAATACAAATTCGCGGCAAAGGAAGCTCCTCGCTTGGGTATGTCAGGTCAATTGCTCACGTAGCGACTCGCCGGCGATTTTCCGGATTATCGATAGCAAACTAGCCGTTATGGCTTCGGACAATCGTGCCCAAAGCGACTCATAATGATCGTCGGTCACCCGAAGCGCCTTTTCACTGTTAATCCATTGATCTGTCCGAATCTCCCAGTGGCTAATCAAGCTGCCAAGGCGGCCGGCGCGCGCGATTGTCAAACTACAGTCCCAAAGACCGAACCGATTGCCGCGGTCGCTGCCATGGCGAGCGCACCCCAAAAAGTCACACGAACTGTCCCGACCAAAACGTTCGCGCCCCCGGAATGAGCAGCAAGTCCTCCCAATAAAGCGAGGAATGCGAGACTCCCAGCAACGACGGCAACAATCATGTATGGGCCAGGAATGATCCACGCGAGCGCGAGCGGTACGGCCGCACCAACCGCGAATGTGGAGGCGGATGCCAATGCAGCCTGAACTGGACGTGCACTGTGCATTTCCGTCAGACCGAGTTCGTCTCGCGCGTGTGCCGCAAGTGCGTCATGTTCCATCAACTGTTCAGCCACTTGGTCCGCGAGATGCGGTTCAAGTCCACGGCTCACGTATATGGACGCCAGCTCGGCGCGCTCGAACGCCTCATCAGTTGCAAGTTCATGGCGCTCGCGGTCAAGGTCGGCCTTTTCCGTATCCGATTGAGAACTGACTGAGACGTATTCGCCGGCAGCCATCGACATTGCACCGGCCACTAAGCCAGCAATTCCCGCAAGCAAAATCTCTCCGCGTGCGGCATTCGCGGCCGCCACTCCGACCACGAGACTTGCTGTGGACACGATTCCATCGTTCGCGCCCAAAACCGAGGCCCGCAACCATCCGATCCTGTCTGAGAAGTGTCGTTCGCTATGTTCGCCCATCAGGTCCTCAATTCGATGCCGTATAACGTAGGGAAGCTTGACCTGCAAACCCCCGCCGATTACCCAGCGTGAAGTTGACTAGACATCACGCCGATCCAATCAACAACGCGCCTGAGGGTTTGTCTGGTCCAAGCCTTGGTTATGCGGCTGGCAGCCGAAGCGCAGACAGAAGACTGCGGGTCGACACTCAGTCTATCATTTCTTTGATCAGAAGAGTGGCGGCTGTTATTCCTCTGGCATTGAGCGTGTACCCAGTCTCCTTAGTTCCAGACAGTTCGCCATCGAACGCTCTAAGTGTGGCTGCATGATTGGCCACGGCCGCCGAGACCAACTGCCCGTGTTCAAGGTGAAGGGGGACGTCACCCTCACGGAGAGGTCAGAAACCGGAATGACCAGGTACTTCTCAGGCACGGGTGTCGATTCTGACTGATATCTATCGGTGAGG
The DNA here is from genome assembly GCA_965363925.1 of uncultured bacterium. GTDB lineage: Bacteria > Bacteroidota > Rhodothermia > Rhodothermales > JABDKH01 > JAGQWL01. The sequence continues at coordinate 3,140 of CBDTVC010000379.1, forward strand.
CGGCGGAAATACAGCGTACGTCGACCCGCCCCCGCACCTATTCAGACCTTGCCAGCAGCAGTGAATACGTGTAGAAAGACCTCGCCGTATTCACGTAGACCATGATTCTACCATTCAGGGTCGCTATCGGCACTAGCTTGTGATTGGCCATTCCGATAACTTGATCGTGGCTCGTCGGCAACAATTTGTCTTTGAACGTTCCCGAATTAAGGCGCTGGCTCCGCAATGTGACCTCGCATTCGTAAAAAGAGCACCCGTCTACCAGTGCTATAATCGAATACTGCGTATTGGCGCGAAACTCCGTTACGTCGAACTCAAGTGCTGCTTCAAAGTTGGTGTATCCGCCACCTGAATCGAGTAGTTCGAAACCTTGTGCACTTGCCGCATCCTTAATATCGTTCACCAAGTTATTCAGGTCTGATGACTGACCGTAAGCGGGTGCAGTGAACATCACAGCGGACAACACGGTGCCCAGCAATATTCCAAGGAAGCGCTTGTTGATCGTTTTCGATCTCATAATTTCACCATCCACGGGCGTGGTAGAGTGTAGAAACGTAAAGCGTGACGACCTATCAAGCAAGTCCTGTCCCGATCATCGCCCCCGCGCCCGTGCTCCCGGCGCAACGAGGAAGAGTCGGACTGGATCAACCGGGAGACGGCTTGCGGTGGCCGTCCGCGCTCGCCTGCGCCGTTTCCGCAGCGCGGGTGAAGACTTCCCTGAATTCGGAAAACTCGAAACTAGGGACTTCAGCCTAGTTTCAAGCCGTGAGGAAGTCCCGATTCAGTGAGAGACAGCTGGAGCGCCGATTTCAAAGGGCAGTTCAAGATGCTCAACGGTGTCTACAATTATCCGTTAACGGTGACCGACTCCCACTCACGATTCATTCTTTGCTGCAAAGGACTGCCCAATACCGAGCAGTATCCCGTAGAGCTACATCTATTTGGTCGTCCGAGCCGCATAACGTAGGGAAGCTTCACCGGCGTTCGTCGAGCCGAACCGTCCGC
>CBDTVC010000380.1:0-4141 GCA_965363925.1 uncultured bacterium
CTCTATCGTTTTGGTTGTAATTCTCGCTGACACACACTTTGGGAGAGGTGACTCCGCTTCGGAACGGGCCAAAGAGCTTGAGCTGATTCGCTGTCTCCAATCGCTCGGCGATAACGTGGTCGATGTCGTACTACTTGGAGATATCTACGATTCCTATATCGAGTACGCGACCCTTATGCCGAAAGGATTCTCGCGATTTCTCGGACTGCTCGGCCAATGGGCTGATCAGGGTGCCCAAATTCGATATTTCGCCGGCAACCATGACCCATGGCATCGGGACTTCTTCGAGACAGAATTCGGCGCGACATTTATCCCGGATCACCAGGATCGCACGATTTCCGGACGAACGTTCCGTTTTGTCCATGGTGATGGACTTGCTCCCGGAGGGCTTTACAGGCGGATCAAGCCGATTCTTCGCCATCCGGTTCCAGTAAACCTGTATCGCTGGCTTCTGCCAGGCGACTTCGGCCTGCGGTTGGCTTGCTGGGTTAATGAGCGCTTCTCCGCGAAGGTTAAGAGCATGGAAATCGTCGACGCTATCCGCGATTATGCGATTCAACTGTTGGAAAACGATACAGTTGACGTGTTTGTCGCCGGCCACTCACATCACGCTGAACACAGCACTTGGCCAAGCGGAACTTACCTCAATCCGGGATCCTGGCATTATGAACGAACGTTTGCATTAATTGACAACGGCAACATTAGATTGCTACGTTCCGTAGGTGGCACAATCGTTGAGGTTAAACCCACCGTTCACGACATCGCCGAAATACCTGCTGGGCAGCCCTTATAGCCGTTCAGCCTTTTAACATCCCCAACCTTTGCCGCAGTTATAGCGCGGCAGCGTCGCCAAGAGCATGTCAGATTACGATTATTCGGATCGAGAGTTGAGTAGCTATTTCCAGGATCCGGCTTCGCGGAAGCGTGCCGCTTCGAAGATACCCAAGAACAAACGAACAGGCGGATCCGATTCGGGAAGAAAAAAAGGTCTCGGCGGCTTCTTCAGTACCACCAAGAAACGGCAAGCGTTCAAAGCGCTGGGAGTAGTCGCCCTAGTCGGTTTGATCGGCCTCTTCGTGTTAGGTATTTACTTCCTGACTTTCTCCAGCCGGCTGCCGGACATCTCCGAGATCGATAACCCCCGATTTCAGCTCGCCACCGTCGCGTACACAACGGACGGACTTGAACTGCAGCGATACGCCCGACAGAACCGTTCATGGGTTGTCTATGAAGACATTGCGCCAATTGTCATTCAGGCGTTGGTCTCGACAGAAGACCACCGGTTCCGCAATCATTGGGGTATCGACCTGGTCCGCACGTTTGCAATCCCGTATCACGTCTTGCGTGGAAATCCGCAAGGTGGCTCAACGTTGTCCCAGCAGCTAGCCCGGAACCTGTACAATGACCAGATAGGACGCGAGGTTACCGTTGAGCGTAAGCTGAAAGAGATGGTGACGGCTGTGCAGCTCGAAAGACGCTATTCCAAGAACGAAATCATCGAGATGTACCTGAACACGGTTGAGTTCAGTAACAATGCATTCGGACTCGACGCCGCAGCACGCACGATCTTTGGCAAGAGCCCGATTGAGTTAGACACGCTTGAAGGCGCAACGCTGGTTGGAATGCAGAAAGCGATCACGCGTTATAACCCGATCCGTAATCCGGAAAACTCACGAAAGCGACGGAATGTGGTGCTTGGTCAGATGATCAAACACAACATTTTGCCAGCGTCTTACCTTGACGAAGTCCGTGAAAAGCAGGTAGAAACGAGATTTGTTTCCTCTGAAATCACGGCAGGTATCGCGCCGCATGCGTCTGAAGCTGTTCGCCAGTGGCTGAACAAATTTTGTAAGACCAGTGGTTGTGATCCATATGCGGATGGTCTTACGGTCTATACCACGATCGATTCGAAAGTCCAGGGAATGGCCCAGATCGCGCTTCAGCGGCAGATGGACGGGCTGCAGGCAGTTGTCGACTTTGAGTGGAGTCGGGCTGGTGGGTATGAAATCAGCCATGCCACTGCTGACTATCAGAAACGGACTGAGTACACTCCCTTCGACTATTTTTGGAAGACGAAAAAAGAGCTTGTTCAGTCGTTCGTAAGGGAAACACCCCGATACAAACGAATGCGCAAAGTTGTGCAATCAGATTCAGAAACCTTGACTGCATTGCTGGACAATTCAGCCTTCGTGGATTCGCTCAAGGCAACCAAGACGCGATTGGAGGCTGGCCTCGTTTCCATTGATCCGAATACGGGACACATCCGATCATGGGTAGGTGGACGGGACCTCGCGTTGGATTGGTATGATCACGTTGCCCTTGCCAAACGCCAACCGGGATCTACGTTTAAGCCTTTTGTCTATACCGCGGCGATCGACAACGGTTACTCACCTTACCACATGTTGCGCGATACGGTTTTCACGCACATCGACTCGGCTGGCAACGAGTGGAGTCCGGAGAACATGGGCAGCACCGGGACTGGCGACATGCTGACGCTCCGGGAGGGACTGGCCCAATCGAACAACATTATTACTGGCCAGCTCGTACTCCGCATTACACCCAAGGCCACTGCCCAGTACGCCCGCCTGATGGGCGTAGAAAGTGAGTTAGCAGAAGTCCCAGCACTCGCCCTGGGCGTAAGCGATGTAACGTTGCTGGAGATGACGTCGGCATTTTCCACTTTGGCGCGGCGTGGACTTTACAACAAGCCAACGCTTGTCACCCGCGTTGAAGACAAGTATGGAATTGTCATTTACGAAGCCACTCGTGCTCCGGCAGAAGCACTATCCGAACGAACGGCTATCATCATGACCGATATGCTGAGAGGAGTCATCAAGGAGGGAACCGGACGCCGCCTGAACTCCCAATTTGGCCTTGGCGCATTTGACCTCGCGGGCAAAACGGGAACAACTCAGAACAATGGCGACGGCTGGTTTATCGCAATGCACCCGGAGTTGGTGACCGGGGCCTGGGTCGGATTCAACGACCGTCGCGTAAACTTCAGGTCAGATTGGTGGGGTCAAGGGGCACATAACGCGCTTCTCATCGTCGGCGACTTCCTGAATCAGGCGTTACTGGGTCCGGAACCGCTCCTCACGAATGCACGGTTTGAGACTCCAACCGACTACGATCTGCCGACTGGCGTGCTAGATCCGACCCGATCTGACGCAGAAAAGGCCCTTCAAGACAAAGACAACCGCAAAGAACAGGGAAAAGTTGGCTGGTAACGTTACTTTTTTGTTATCGGTAAAGCCTGTGTTGTTTATACAAGTGGAATTCTTTCCGATATTGAAGTAGTACCCCACCGGACCGTACCTAAAAAACAACGATGGAATTTGATGAGCTGACCGTTCTAATGCCCTACAAAGAAGGGTATGAAGATCAGTCATCGGTCGCCGTTTGGCCGCTTATAGAAAAAGCGTTAGGCCAGATTGGCGTAGGAGAGATAACGTATGACGCCGTCAAAGTGGCTCTCCTGAACAGTGCCGGCTGTGTCGTCCTCGCCAACTACCTTTTGACTGAAGGATTGAAGGTCCACAAAATGGACCTCTCCTTCAGAGCCCCACTTCTCGTACTCGCTGCGAATCATGCCCTCGAGGATGAAGCGACCTACGGTCTGTACGACGAAGAGGTCGGATTCATGTACTTCGAAACGGATGACTACCAGTTTGGCTTTACGGTCATGAAAGACTGGAAAATTGACTGGACGGAAGTTGCGGACGAAGTAGTCTCCAACTACGTTCCACATGAAGACATGAACGGCGGCTTTGCAGAAGACATCCTCCTGGGCTATGCGGATGTGGCGGTTGACGCCTACAAGCGACAAGACGACGATCTCTAACGGTTGACTGTCGTGGCCCAGGTGGCCCAGCCGACACGTCTTACTGCGACAGATCAGTCCAGATCGCTCTCGATACCGTTCAGAGCCTGTCCAATCCACGTCCGGAAACCGTCAGGAACGACGGTCAAGAGGCTGTTGCGTGCCTCCGTTGCTCCTGCCGATGTTTCGAAAAGGCCGTATACCGCAGACCCCGAACCCGACAGACTAGCGTAGTCGGCACCGGACTCAAGAAGCTGGTCACGCGTGCGTCGGATTTGTGGAAAGGCATCAAAAACGGCAGGCTCGAAGTCGTTTACAAGG
>CBDTVC010000381.1:0-4140 GCA_965363925.1 uncultured bacterium
TGAACCCGAGCCACACCAGAAAGATGAACGGCTTCTCATAGGCCTGAACCACGATCCAATCATCCGGAACGACTGATGCACCTTCTACAAAGACTTTGATGGTCCGATTGTTCACGTCCATGCCAACGAACGAGACAGCCAAATCCCACTCTGTGACCTCATTCCGGACAAACTTCGTGCTACCGTTTTTGTCGACCATGTAGAGTGGTTTGACAACCTGCGTTTCGCCTGTCTCACTATTGACTATGCTCAGTACCGCAGCAACAGCAATCTCGGTGCTATCCGTGTGGTACTCTGACTCGGTAAGCACTTCGTAATCCTGAAACTCGATTGCGTACTTGCCATCGTCGAGTTTCTGGGTTTCGCCGCGTGTCATCGAGATTTCTCCCTTGCCGTCCGACGCAGTCGTGAGCATGTCATTTGGCGTAACGGCAACAAAAACATCTTTCTTAAATCCGATCCTGAGGTCAGGGTGCTGGATCCATTGTTCTTTGTTACTCTTGTAAACGACAGGCTCAATCTTAAACGGCTTACCGTTGGGGTCAATAAAGTCGAGGATGTATTGCGGCCGACCTTCTTCGTTTCGAATTTTATCGGTGTACGTAACCTGGTATCCGTTAACGTTTGTGGTTTGTCCACGCTCAAGAATGAAATTATTGCGTTGCCCCGACCCGGTGAGGTCAACGCCGGAGCGTCCCGAGAGCGTTGAGCTGAAGGCACTGGAAGCAACAATACCAAGTACCATTACGGCAAAACCGATGTGTGAAACCGCACCGCCGGCGAGCCTGGGATTGCCACGACCAATTTTGTAGAGCACCTGAGCGTTGCCGAACAACGCGAAGAACGTGACGAACACAAGAGTCAACAATGTCAGACCCGCGCCGAAACGTTGCCAGTACGTCGTAAATCCGTCAAGGAAACCAGCGTCCATCGTTGCTGATCCACCTGCAGCCGCAATCGGCGTAATAGTCTGCTCAATAAACGGCGTAAAAAGGATTACCAGAATCGTGGCGGTGACACTGAGCAGTACCGGTTTCACTAGCGAACGATTGAGGTTAACAACTTCCATCTTGTTCCACCAGAAAAGCTGTCCGATGCCACAAAGGAAGATGTATACGATCGATAAGGGGAGTGCCCACTTGTTATAAAAAGAGATCGGTACCGTCGCGGCATTGTCTCTGAACAGGTTTCCCAGAACAGGTGCCGATGTTCCGAGAATGATTACTGCCGCCATTGCCGAAATCAACATCGCACCCATGAATATCATGAACTCCCGCGAAAGAAAATTTGGCTCTTTGTCCGGAGTTGGCATGTCTCGATATCGATAGGCAAACAATCCGAACCCGATACCACCCATCGTCAGGATCCAGAGCAACAATTGATTGTACAGTCCGAGATCGACAAACGAATGGACGGATACGTCACCAAGGATTCCACTTCGGGTCAGAAACGTGGAGTAGACCACGAACATGTATGCCAGAATCGTCAATAGGAACGCGGCCTTGTGACTTCGTCCACTTCGTTTCTGTACGATCATCAAGTGGACGGCTGCAATACCGATCAGCCACGGTACCAGCGAGGAATTTTCAACTGGATCCCAGGCCCAATATCCACCAAACGACAAGGTCACGTACGCCCAGTAGCCGCCCATGGCAATACCGACGCCTAGTATCATGACAGCGGAAAGCGTCCAAGGCAATGCAGGACGGACCCAGCCTGTATAGTCCTTCTTCCACAGCGCTGCAACGGCAAAAGCAAACGGAGCAATCATCGCGGCAAACCCGGAGAAAAGGGTTGGCGGATGTATGACCATCCAGATGTTTTGCAGAAGATCATTTAGCCCTGAGCCGTCTGCCGGGACAAGCCCTGCCCGTAGCATCGGCGCTTCAGGAAATTTTTCAGCAAGCGTGACAAACGGAGAAGAGCCGAGTTGCATGGGGCCGATTGACAGGCCGATGACCATCGAAACAAGAAACACCTGACAAACCGCCACGACCGTCATGACACGCGGTTCAAATTCTCGGGCCCATTTCATGAGCGCGATGCCTACCACGCCGTTCATCATAATCCAAAGCTGAAACGAACCCTCCTGTCCAGCCCAGGAGCTCGACAGCAGGAAGTACCAGGGGAGCGAGCGGGACGTGTTTTCGTAAACGTAGGAATACTGAAACTGGTGTGTGAAAATCAGATACACCAAGATCGAATAGGCGAAAACAGACGCCAGGTACGATACGATCCAGGAACGGCGACCGATGGTCAGCCAGCTTCCGGCATCCAGGCGATCTCCCGAAGCACGAAAAAACGCGAACGCTGCGAGAATCGAGGCAACAAACGTTGCCAGAATCAGAATGAAGCCAGCTGTTCCGGCCATATCTACGGTGGGATGTTAATGGGGTGGCTTACAGTCGTTAGGGCGCTTACTGTTCCCTTGCACTGTACGAATTGGAACGAATCTTCACAGTATCGACCGCTCCAAGATAGACTGTTAGGTATGCATTTTGACAAAACGATTTCATACACTGCTAAACAGGAAACACATTGATCGAATTGTCTACATCTTGCCGGCTGGAAAGTGGTTTTGCGACCGATCGGGGGCTTGTTCGTGCTGCTAATGAAGACGCTGGGCTAAACTTCACAATCGAACACGAGTCCGGCGACAGCACCAATGTCTTTGTAGTGGCGGATGGCATGGGCGGGCACCGCGGTGGTCAGACGGCTAGTGCGATGGCTGTCGAATTGGCTCGCGAGGCGCTGTCCTCCAACCCGTTGGAGAATATTGACGATATTCTAGCTTCGCTGTTTGATCAGATCAATGAAGATATCCTGGTAGCGGGACAACGAGACCCCAACTTGTTCGGAATGGGGACGACGCTAACAATTCTGGTCATACGGAATTGTGACGGTTGGATCGGTCACGTCGGTGACAGTCGCGCGTATCGAATTCGACCACAGTCCATGGAGCAATTGACCCAGGATGATACACTTGTCGCCCGGCTGGCTGAGCAAGGAGTGTTGAGCAAAGACGAACTTGCAACCCACCCCAAGCGAAATCTCCTCGTCCAGGCAATGGGAGCACAATCGTCTGTCGATGCCCAAATCGTAGGTCCGATCGAAATCGTAGATGGCGACCGTTTCTTATTGTGCACGGACGGATTATTCGGCGTTGAAGAATCGACGATAGCCAATACCGTTCTGCTTAACGATCCGTTGCTGGCGTGTACACTCCTGGTTCGTCTTGCGAATGCCGCTGGTGGGTCCGACAATACAACCGTTCAAGTTGTACAGTGTCGTCGACCGGGAAGGGCTGACGAGCACAAAAACTAAGTTTGTTCTGGGCTTCGATGATGTTAATCCGAATCCGAACGAGCCCATATCCGAAATGGGTATCCGGCATCAGTGGCATTATCTTGGCGGCTATTCGCCTTAACCCCGACCGCATTCGCGTCGCGTACCGTTACCAATCTGCATCACAGTCTCGGTCCGCCTCGAATCTGTATAAATCCGACCCCAAAGTCCTATTGAGGGTCGCCTAGAACGCCCATAGCATGGAAATCAAGATCCACCGAATAGACGACGCCTACCAATTCCGCGCGACCAATTCCTTGGGACAATCGGTTGATACGGACCTGACGCCCGCAGATGGTGGAAAAGGGAACGGCGTAAGTCCGCTTGAGCTACTTGTCGCAAGCCTGGGATCTTGTAGCGGTGTGGACGTACTATCGATCCTTGAAAAGGGAAAACAGCGAGTCGACACCTTTGAGGCGGTCGTAACGGCCGAACGGGACGGTGGAAAGCCGATTTCGATGATTACGGCGCTCCATGTACGCTTTGATCTAACAGGCGAAATTACGCCCCAAAAGGCAGCAAGAGCGGTAAAACTGAGCATTGAGCGGTATTGCACTGTGACCAAAATTCTTGAGGCTACAATCGCCATTTCGACTACTTTTTCAGTTAATGGGGTATTGTACGATAACCCTGACATGTACTTACGCCCGTAGTTAACCCGTGGGAACAATCTCAATTTCACCTTCAAGACCGATGATACAATACGTGGCTGTGCTGACAGGTGCCGTGTTAGTAGCGATATTTCTGGCTAACCCAGGACTGGTCAAACCGCTGACCGAAACGGTTGCCGTTTCA
>CBDTVC010000382.1:0-4134 GCA_965363925.1 uncultured bacterium
TGACGTCTCTTCCAGAAGCAATCATTTCATTACTTGGCGAGGCGGGGGGGACGCTGATGACGCTTGGCTATACGATCGAGTTGGTGCCGGATGCCCGAACGTTTGAAGCAGGAGCAACATACATCGGCGCGTTTGCAAACGCGATACCAATGGTTGGTTGGGCCCGTCCGTATGGATTCGGATCCGAATGGCTTGCATGGACCATCAAGCCAGACTGGGCTGCCAACGGGTTTGGATTCGGATATTCATTCCTTGCCGAAGCTTTTCTGAATTTTGGATGGGCTGGTATTCCGATCGTTTCGTTCCTGATCGGCGCGTTTGCTGTATTCCTGATGCGCTGGGCCGGACGTGATCCAGCACGCCTCGTGGTAGTTGCCGTGTTTATTCCATCGTTCCTATTCTTCGCTAGAGGTGAATCAATTGACCTCATTCGGCCATTGCTGTGGCGCGGACTCTTTCCGTACGCGGCATTGATGGTGGCTCTGCATCTCGGACGCTCGTCTAACGGAGATGGTGTAGCCGATGTCCGTTCTGTCCATCGCATGAAACCCGGCGTGGCGAATGATGTCCGCTAAAGCCAACAAAGCCAACAAAGCCAACAACGGCAATAGGCGGTATGCCTTTGTTGCTTACGACTTTGGAGAACGGATATCGGGGAGCTCAGCCCGTGCTATTGGCTTTGCACGAAACTCGTCAGCGTTCGGATGGTCACCAGAAGTCATAACCGCGTCACCGCTGGATGAGCACCCCCAGCTTGACGATTGTTCAATAAGCTATGTCCCGTCTCCGGAGCGAAGTTTCTCTGGCGGTATTCACCAGAGTAGCGACGACGGTACGCTGAGACCACCGCGCGGATTGTTGAAGTTGGCTGCTCCTTTGAAGGCTCTTGTACCGTTGGAACGGCAGCTGACGTGGGTGCCCAATTTCAAACGAGCGCTCGCGTCAGTACCACTTGAGCACGTCGATGCTGTGGTCACGACAGTTGCGCCGTACGCATCTCTTGTTCCCGGTTGCTGGTTAGCGGACCGCTTACGGGTTCCGCACGTCGTTGACTTGCGGGATGACTGGCAGGACCGGTTCCGTATCGAAAAACGGACTTGGCTGAATCGAAAACTATTATCAACCTACATGGAAAGAACGCTTCGAAGAGCCGCGGCCGTATTGGTTGTGAGTCCAGTGACCCAGGAGCGTCTCAATCGATTGGGTATCAACACGCACCTCGTCTACAACGGATATCATGAGGAGGATTTTGATCAAGTAGCATTAACGCCGCAGTTTGTTTCGACCGCTGGCGAGCTCAAGGTCTTGCATGCCGGGTGGCTTGGTTCTTTCCGCTCAATGCAATCGGTCTTCGATGCGATGGAGGCGGTGGTTATCGAGATGAACGGCGAGGAAGGGTTCAGCTTCACTCAAATGGGTCTGGTTGATCTCGAATCGCAAGCGAGCCTGACTAAGACGTACACCGGGTTATCGATCCGACATGTTCAGCAGCAACCCCGCGAGGTTGCCATCGCCGAAATGCTTCAATCGGACGTACTCATTGTTGTCCCAGGGACGAACATCCCTGCGGCGATTTCTGGCAAATTATTTGATTACTTACGATCACGACGTCCAATTCTAATGGTTGCCGGTGAAGGTGCCGCAAGGGATCTTGGCAACAAAGTTGGGCTTCGTTACATGTGCTCACCCGACGATAGCGAATCGATAAAGTCAGTGTTGCGTCGTCTATTGGAGGATAAGCGACTGGGCAAACTGATGACGGGATCTACGGCGGAGAACATTGCAGACTTTTCCCGATCGGAGTCGGCGAGACAGTTGGCCGGCATCCTTGACAATGTTGTTGAACATCATGTTGTTGAACATCATGCTGTTGAACGTCAATCTAAACGGCGGACTTAACCATGGCTAGCGTTAGCGTCCTCATGCCGGTGTATAACTGTGCTCCGTTCGTTGTCGATGCAGCTCGTTCGATCCTTGGGCAGGATTATCGTGACCTGGAGTTGCTCGTTGTGGATGACGGCTCGACTGATGCAACCTACGACACACTCATATCCGCCGTTAGCGATGAGCGGATGACCGTGATAAGAGGTGCTGTGAACTGCGGCCTTCCAGCTCGCCTCAACGAATTGTTGGACCTGGCAAACGGGCAATACATCGCACGTATGGATGGTGACGATATCAGTTATCCGAGTCGGATAGCCACCCAGCTTCAGTGTCTTCAGGACAATGAAACGATTGATCTTGTCGCGTGCTCGATGGTAGTGATTGACAATGAGAATCGTCTCGTCGGTAAGAATGCTTATCGAGGTTCTCGCCTCGGTAAACTTTCGAATCGACCTTGGCGGGGATTACATCTCAACCACGGCACATGGCTAGCGCCCGCTTCGTTTTTTACGTCGAAAAGGTATGACGAATCAGCTCATCTTGTCGAGGACGAGGAGATCATACTTCGATCATTGACTGCTCACGGCGTGCAAGAGTTGAACGTGGAAGTGTTGTCGAAAGTCCTCTACGCTTATCGCGTTGATAAGCTGCGGCTAGGACAAATCCTGCTAACCCGATTGAATTTCGTTCAGATGCTGGCGCGCCGAGCATTCCTCGATAACAGGCCGTCATACCTCTTGGCAATTCCGGATCAAGCAGCCAAAGCCCTTGTGGACTCGTTCGTGATCGGATTGGGCTTCGAAAAGCGACTCTTGAAGCACCGATTTGGCCCCTTGGAACCAGCAGACCGCGAATTGTGGGAGGCTACTCTACGTCGGTTTAGAATACTCGGCAAATAGAGTGTTCTGAGCACTAAGCCTGGCTTTTTAATCGTTAAATACTGGTTAGCAAGGGTTCAATGTTCCTCCCGGGCGTACCACCGGGACTCTTTATGCCGTCATGTGGCGAGTGTTGTGCCTTTGGGCAATGTTCGTCAAAATCGTCTTCTGATTTTGCGGGTTCTGTTTGTCGTCAACAATCCGGCTTTTTTTGTTCAGCAACATCTTCCGGTTGCTGTCGAATCGCGTCGACGCGGTAATGACGTACACATTGCCGCGCCGGACTGGGATGGTGCGGACGAAATTCGCAAGCGAGGGTTTCCGTTTCATCCTATCAGGATGGCGCGTGGGCGAATAAATCCTGTTCGGGAGCTTCTGACGATTTCTGACCTGCTTCGGCTCTATCGTAGACTCTCCCCAGACCTTGTACACCACCTGACTCACAAGTCAGTTCTTTACGGGACATTAAGTGCTCGCATTGCCGGCATACCGGCTGTCCTCAATGCTAATACCGGACTTGGTTACGTCTTTATCGACGACCGGCTTGCAACGAGGTTGGTTCGCCAAGTTTTTCGAAATGCCTTTCGATTGATCCTTCGACATCCAAACCAGATTGATTTGTTCTTGAACCCCGATGATCGTGCTGATTTTGCCCAAGGGGGAATGACTCGTTGGGATCGATCAGCCGTTGTGTCGGGTCCAGGTGTCGATCCGACAGACTTTCCTTTTGCTGAGGCGCCTCACGATTTGTCTCAGATTGTTGTATTGCCGGGGCGCCTACTCGCTCACAAGGGTGTGCGCGAGTTTGTGGCGGCTGCAAAGTCCTTGATAGCGCGAGGCGTTAGCGCGCGATTTGTTCTTGTGGGCGGAATTGATCGAGGGAACAGGGCCAGTATCTCGAGTGCGGAGATCGACGCCTGGGTTGCAGACGGGGTTGTCGAACATTGGGGATATCGTCGCAACATGGCTTCGGTTTTCCGGTCCTGCTCTGTCTGTGTGCTGCCGTCTTATCGCGAAGGCCTGGGTCGAGTGTTAATCGAAGCGGCTTCAACGGGACGACCGCTCGTCGCCTTCGACGTACCGGGTTGTCGTGAGGTTGTTGTCGACGGTTTTAATGGACTACTTGTTGAGCGGGGAGATGTGGCTGCTTTGGCTGATGCGATCGAACGCCTCCTAAATAACCGGAGTCTGCGAGAAAGACTTGGCGACGCAGGGCGCACGCTGGTCGTAGAACGATTTGCGGTTGATTCGATTGTCGACCAGACGCTCGCTTATCACGATCAGCTTCTGGGCAAAAACGGAATGCAAACACCTCGGGATCGAAGACAGAGCGCGACTCGCAAAGTGGTGGAGGTATTACCATGATCCTTCT
>CBDTVC010000383.1:0-4133 GCA_965363925.1 uncultured bacterium
GGAACGCGATACTGTACGATCTTACCGTCTCCGTCTTTGAATCCAATGTTTTCGCGACCGTCCTGGCCGATGTACTTTTCGCTGACCAGCGTGCCTTCATCGCGGAATGCAATCGTTGTTGTAGAATCCGTGACGCTGTTGTACAACTCGGCCTTGACGGCATTTCCAGAATTGTCCCGCGTAATTACGTGCTTCACGTTCAGCCAAACAAATTCTGTGATCCGTCCAGTTGGATCAAAACGGATGTACGCCTCGGCGCAGTCTTCCTCTCCAGTTGCCGTGTCCCTGCACGCCGTCCACTCTTTCAGAGTCCCGTCGTCGTAGTATCCGAATGCCTGCTTTCTCCCAAACGGCAGGGATTCGGGATAAAGCGTGTTCGCAGTGGATGCAAAGGGAACGGACTGCGGGTCTTTGACCGGATTCCATTCCACCAGCCGGCCTTCAGCATCGTACTTGAAGACCTCCCGCTGGGTCGTTTTACCCGTATTCGGATCCAGATAAACTGTGGATGTCTGTCGCCCACGACGATCAACGAGCGTGAAACTGGAGTGCACGCTGCGCTCAAGACCGGTCGATAGATCTACTCGGATTGCTTCGCGAGTGATCTTGGAGACGTTCGCCAGCTTTTTCGGTTCAGAGGTGGAGTATGCTTTCCAATCGAGCATCCCTCGAAGCGTATGTACTTCAAGGTCCCACTCACCAAACCAATACTTTTCGAAACCGGTTTCCTGCGGACCGAAGTGAGCAGACCAGTTGTATTGTGCGCTAGTCGTATGACTTAGCAAAGACAACGTAGCCAGCAGCAGGGCAAAGGGAATTACAGATCGCAAGGTTAGACCAATCTTGGATGGGGATTGTCTAATCTGTATCGACCGAACGGCCTTCAGCGTTTAGTAAAGGAAACGCCTGATTATTTTCAGGAGCTTGTCCTTCTCGGCAGCGGCTTCCTGTTCGTCCCGGATGATCTTGGTACCGACCTTGACGACCGTACCCTCCTCAAGCTGATGCAGACGCAATTGATCCCAAAACGGCTCAAACACAGCCTCATTTGCCGCGAGCGCCGTGCCGTTCGAAACCAACATATTTCGCACCAATGGCTGGGTAGCATCTACGACGGCGATGGGCGTGTCAACATCTTCGTAATCAACTGGGCGGTAGATGAAGTACAGCTCAAGGATGTCTGTTTTGAAAGAGCGCTGATCCGCCTCATAGCGGTAGGTCACAAACATCTGATTGGCACTGGTGATATCCAGGCCTTCTTCGTACAACAGATCTTCGAGTTCAAGAATCGATCGATCCGTGTCGTCTTCGGGTGATCGCCTAAGCACAACCGAACCACGTTCGGAAACTGCAATCAAACTATCAAGCAACGCCCCGGTGATATGTTCTGCCCTTACGGGCGTAATCGCCTGCACGGTCTGCTGCCACCGCGACTGGGCTTCGGCGGCTGGCGCCAAGGCCAAAATCGCAACAAAAAGTGAAGCGACTACGGTAGCGTTCAAAGTGAATTTCATACGTAGGAGGTTGTACGACTATTTTAACAAACAGGAATTCCTGCAAATTGGACAAACCCCGACGCAATCGCTCTTCTCGGAGGCCACAGTGCAAAGTCTGTCGTTTTTTCTAAGGCGTGCAACTTGTAAGCCATTTTATCAGGAAACGACAAATCCGAACGTCCGGCTTGATTCGCCGAGTTGAACCGGAATAGAAGCCCCTCGGTGGTTGATCCGCGTAATTCCTTCCAACTCAATCAGTACACGGTCACCCGGTTTTGCACTTCTGAGTGCTTTAGTCAAGACAAGCTTGCTTCCGTCCAGGTTGAAGGACCCAATCTTCTTGCTTGCCGTCAGGCCTTTTCGAAGATACACTGTGGCTTTGCCAACCCGATAACGCGCATCCTTGGGATATCGTCGTGCAAACTCCTGGTCCGGTTCAACCTTGAATTCAAGGCTTGCACGGGCCTTCGGCAAATTGTCGCCGTTGTTGATCTTCCGTCCGGCATTTGTGACCGACAACTCGGGTCGTGGTGGGTCAATTACAACAAATTGCTTGCTGCCCAGGAACACGTCTCCGTTCTCATCATCTTTTAGAAAGACACGAACGGTAGCATCCTGACCGGCTGGACTGATCACGATTGAGCGACCCTCAATCGAGGTCTTACCAAGTTGGAGCTTGAGTTCTCTGTTCTCGAGGCCGGGTACATCAATCCGGATTGCGTTGTTTGATCGCCGATAAAGTGCAGACATTGCCTCTGAAGTAGCCACAATGTCGGGCCGCTTCACACGGAACGTTCCCTTAACCGGCAGCCCAATTGTTTCACCGCCAATCTGGGTGAAGTCGTACTGACCGGAGTACTCAACGAGTTTTTCTGTTTCGCCCGGCGCCAGAATATCTCCGGTCTTCATAGTGAACAGGGTGTCGCCCACGGCAACAAGTCCTTCGCTCCCCGTCAACTTCTGGCCCTGTCCGCCAGACACTACCAGAAACGTCTTGGCTTCGAACGGCTGCCCAAGCACGACAACCTCTTCGGCAACGACGATCGGCTCAATCCCCTTGACGGCGAACGTATCCTCATCCAGATCGAACGTACTAAAAGCGTATAGCAGAATTGGGAAATACAACGCCAGCATGACGTAGTACCTCAGTTCCTTGATTCCGCCCATTCCAGCGTCTGGCATAGCTGATGTTTAATCGTAATGGTTCAAATTGTGTGGTCGTCACATTGAGTTGCTTACACGTTTCTCTTGCACACGTGTCCAACCATCATGTGACGGGTCGAGTCCTTCCAATCATGCGATTGAGCGAGCGACCGGTGGTTTATCCGCCTTTCCGTTCGTGCTCGGCATTCCCGTGTTGAACGAGCGAAATCGATGAGCCAACATTTCGAGATCTGATCGCATCGACTCGACAGCATGTCCAGCACTTGCCATTTCCGACCCGAGTATGGCCATACCTTTGCCCATTCGATCCGCGTCTCCTGCGAGATCCGCAGTTGAAACCTGTTCCAGATGACTGCGCATTCCAGATACAGCGGCCCGAGAATGGGATATCTCCCCGGACAGTGCGTTCATCTCGACACGAAATCGATCAATATCACTGGCGAAGTGCACCAGCATTTCATCAAGTTTTGCGTCCAGTTTTGCGTCAACGGCCTTTCCAAAATTCGATGGAAACGAGTCAGGTGATGCTGCCAGTCCCTTCGCGGGCACGTCGGACTTCTGAAAGCTACTGAGCAGTTCCATCACACCCATAATCACGAATGCTGCCGCTTCCCCCAGGAAGCCCACTTTCATGAAGAACTCGTAGTTTTCGAGCTTCATGATTTTGAAGAAGACTCCCAGGATTGCCATCGCACCAAAGATTCCGATACAGAATCCTAGGACACCTTTTACCTTACGCATAGTACTGTTACTCTTTAGCCATTGTCAGTGACATGTGAAACAAATACACGGCATCCGCCGGTACGGCCTACAAATTTCTCTTGCTGCGCCTTCTAATTGTTACTATCCGGATTGTTGCCCTCCTCTCCTGAAGCTGCATCCGGCGGTATTACGACGGGCTTGCTGTTTGCAGGATTCGCAAGAAACAGTTCTTCCGTTGCCTCATCTACTGCACAGCGAAAACCGGTGTACGGTGATGAGGATATTGACGTCTGGGCATCCCGGACACCAACACCGATGTAGAACTCATCAGAAGCCCATGAACCGCCGCGAACGACCCTGCGCGACTCTGCTTCATCAATGTGATAAGGGTTAAAGTCTGACAGCACGAGATAGGTAGCACTGTAAGCATCTTCAACCCACTCAGCCACGTTTCCACTCATGTTGTATAAGCCCCATTCGTTCGGGGCGTAGGAGTTAACAGGCGCGGTAAACGCGTAGCCATCAGCCGCATAACCGCCACGACCGTTGTTATAGTTGGCCATGTACTCGCCACGCTCATTGCGGGCTTCAAATCCCTGCCAAGGATAGATACCACCCTCGCGGCCAGACCGTGCGGCGTACTCCCACTCAGCTTCAGTGGGTAGCCGCTGTCCCTTTATCGAGCAATAAGCCTTTGCCTGCCCAAAGTTCACTCCGACAGCAGGATGATCGTTATAGCGATCGCCCCTAAAGTACGCTGTCCAGCTGAAT
>CBDTVC010000384.1:0-4124 GCA_965363925.1 uncultured bacterium
GCAGACACATCATCGTCGAGCAGTAGATTCGAAAGTCGGATCTGCGCGATCTCTGCCAGCCTGTTGCTTTCATCAATGTTGGTACCGAGCTGGCCATTGAGGGTCACCTGAATCAGGTTCGGGTCAGTGTCCGGAAAGAACTCCGTTCCCGGATTGGCAAACACAAACATGACGATGATCCCGACCAATGCGCCCATCACGCCATTAAGTAGCTTCGCCCGGTTGTCGGTTAGAACGTATTCTTTCTTTTTCGAGAACAGGACTCCGAGAAAGCCGACGAGGACAATCAGACCCGGCAAGAACATCAGGTCTAGTGCCGTCTTCATGTCTACTTCTTTTGGACTAAGCCACATTGCAAAAAGGATTGCGGCAATGATCCCGCCTAGATAGAAGCCACTTTTGACAGATCCTTTTCCGCCAGCAAAAATTCCTTCGAGCGCGTGAAAAATGATTCCGAGCAATCCAACTCCCAGCAAGACGCCTCCAATGATCAGCGGTACCATGGCTGAGGCTTGTCCGAACATGGCTGACACGACAGCGCCAAAGATCATCACGAAGAAGCCAGCTGTAAATGAACCCAGTGCAAGAGTATTTCGAAGCAGTGCGCGTTTCTTTGTGTAGTCGCGCTTCAGCATCCAGTCCAGGAATTCACGGTAGTTCTGGATAAAGGACGGCAACGAGCGCTCACTAAATCGGCTGCCCAATGGCTTCAGCACGTACTTGTGACTGTAATAGAAGAAAAGGCCAAACAGGGTAAGGACTACCAACGAAATCCAGTTGGCGATGCCAATAATCAGCGCAAAAAGGATGACGAGGCCAAGCCCACCGTATCGCACGATATTGGTTGCGCGTTCGCGCTTTTTTTCGCTTTCCAACCGGATAAATATCCCTGTGATAACCGGATTAATGATCAGCGCGACAAACAGAGAACACGTCAACGTTACAATAAGCGTTAGCGGCATGTAGCTCATGAACTTGCCCGTTATTCCCGGCCAAAAGAGCAGTGGCGCAAACGCCGCAACCGTTGTTGCTGTTGAAGCGACCACCGGCATTCCGACTTCAGCGGTTCCCTGACGGGCGGCTTCGAACCGACTCAAACCGTTTTCTCTGAATCGATATATGTTTTCGACAATAACGATTGCATTATCGACCAACATTCCGAGGGCAATGATCAGACTAAATAGAATGACAAAGTTTAGCGTGTATCCCATCGCCTGAAAGAAGAGGAACGCAAGGAACATCGACATTGGAATCGCAATCCCAACCAGGAACGAGTTCCGAACGCCGAGGAAGAACAGCAATACTGCAACGACAAAAAGAAGACCGCTGATGATATTATTTTCAAGATCTTTCACCATCGTCAGAACGCCAACCGACTGGTCGCCGGTGATCTCGATGCGCGTTCCAGATGGAAGGGGATAATTGTCTACAATTCCCGTTACGGCTTCAGCCGTTTCGAGAATGTTGTCTCCCGAGCGCTTCTTTACTGCAAGGGAAATAACAGGCAAGACGCCTTCATTAGGATTGTTGACATGATGCAAATAGCCATCGTCGTCTTCTACCTGGAGCACTTGCAATCGGGAATAAGACGATCGATCGGCAAATCCAAAGACGACGACCGCTACGTCGCGTACGTAGATCGAACGACCATTCTTGGTGGCGAGGACGATGTCTTCAATTTCTTCGGGGTTATCAAATTCTCCATCAACCCGCACCAGGTAGTTAAGTCGATCAACGTCTACAGAACCGCCCGGAATATTGGTGTTCTCCGAACGGATCGCGTCCGAGATGTCGGTAAACGAAAGGTTATAACCCTGAAGCTTCTTTAGGTCAACATTGATCTGAACCTCTCGCTCGAGCGCGCCGGTTACAGTCACTTCCAGGATCGAAGGAATGGTTTCAATTTCATCAGCAAGCCTATCCGCCACCTCTTTCAGTCGCGTCAGCGGATAGTCTGCTGCCATGTTGATCGTCATCACCGGTATTTCGCTGAGATCAATCTCCGTGATGAGCGGCTCTTCTGCGTCAGTCGGAAGGTCTTGCTTCGCCAGGTCAACTTTGTCGCGGACTTTCTGGAGTGCTTCGTCAATTGGAACGTCAGGATTAAACTCAATGACGATACTGGATACTCCTTCTGTAGAGGTTGAACGTATCTCTTTAATCCCACTGATTCCCTGGATCTCTCGCTCGATGTGTTGCGTGAGCAACGACTCGATGTCGTCCGGGCTTGCGCCCGGATATATAGTTGTGACAATAATGTTCGGGAATTCGATCGATGGGAACGATTCCTTCGAAATTGTCGCATAACTATAGAGTCCGGCGATAACAAGAATGACCGTTAGTACAATAATACTTGTCTTGTACTCAATCGCTTTGTTCGTAATCTTCATTTATCAGTCTCAGATAAGGACGAGCCTTTTTCGTTCAATCTTTGGTGCACCGCTACTGCGATCTGAATACGATAGATCAAATCGTATTCAGGCGCACGATCCTCTTTAGCGCGTTGCCTGTGACACGTTGTCCGATTCAATAACTAATCGATCGCCCGGAGCGACGTTGGATTGTCCGACCGTGATTAATTCATCTCCCATCGACAGTCCCTCAGTAACGACAACCATCCCGCTATTGGACGCGCCTGTCGTGATAGTCTTCCTTGCCGCAGTTGGTACTCCGCCTGAGCGGTCTACGACGTAAACGCTGTTGCCCGTTTCGTCCCGCAAGATTGCAGATTGTCTGATGACGAGGGCATCCGAAATGGTTCGCCGAGTGACCTCCACGGTCGCAATCATTTCAGGCTTCAGCTCGCCGTCAGAATTGTACAATTCGATTTCGATGGGGAATGTTCTGTTGTCGACATTGATTGCGGATCCAACAAACGTAACTTTTCCATCGCGTTGGCCGAGTCCATAGGAATCCAGTTTGACTGTTGCCGCCGCTCCCATCTTTATGTCACCCGCATAGCGTTCCGGAATTCCGCCGGCAACGCGTACACGACGCGAGTTTACGATTCGCGCGACCTGCATTCCTGGAGCTACTTGTTCTCCCATCTCCGCCATATGTTCTTCAATGGTCCCAGCGAAAGGTGCCGTGACACGCGTATACGAAAGCTGTTCCTGCACCTGTTGTAACGTTGCTTCAGAAGCACTCAATTGCGCTTTGGCAGAATTCATCTGTGCTTTAACCTGCTGGAATTCTATCGACGAAATCACCGAATCGCGGTAGAGTGGCTCTTGTCGATTGTAGGTGTCTTCCGCCAAAGCAAACTGTGCTTGTGCGGCATCACGCGATGCTTCTGCCTGGGCGACTGATGCTTTTGCAAGACCCGGATCAATTGACGCGATCGTTGCGCCCCGCAATACTCTGCGGCCAAGGGGGACGAGGCTTACTACGGTTCCGCCAGCACGTGCCGAAAGCAACGCGTCATCGACCGCTTCAACGTTGCCGGTAATTGAGACGGTTTCGTGAA
Source organism: uncultured bacterium (assembly GCA_965363925.1). Classification (GTDB taxonomy): domain Bacteria; phylum Bacteroidota; class Rhodothermia; order Rhodothermales; family JABDKH01; genus JAGQWL01. The sequence continues at coordinate 3,467 of CBDTVC010000384.1, forward strand.
AATCGGACGTCTCGACCGTTTCAACCTGCACGCGTACTTCCCGTCCCGACTCGGACGCCGCCGCTGCAGTTGTCGAACCCGCCTCTTGGACACCATCCTCGTCCGTAGCTGGTTTGTTACATGCGGTGAAGGACAATGACAGCATGGCAACGGCTGCGATCAGGATGCCACTTTGCGTGTTTGTTCGTGAAGTCATTTCTGTAGGCGTTTCGGAGTAAGGCAGGAGCTAATGGTGATGAAGCTAAGTGAAGCTAAGTGAAGCTAATTATTGGCGTTGCGACCCAAGTCATCCGGCACCGCATCTGACGGGTCAGCGACTTGCAAAATTGATTGATCATCGCTCGCCGCAGCATCGTCACCGAAACTTCCGTCAGCAGCGGTCATGTTTAGCCGCGTTTCGACGCCGGGCGTCGTGCCGATGGCCGTTGTAAGAGCGGACTTGGCAACCAGGTAGTCATGAACGGCCTGTAGATAACTAAACCGACTTTGGTCGAGCAGGTCAGATGCTTCTCTTTCTTCCAGTCGGGAAGCAACGCCTTCATTCAGGCGAGCTGACGCGTACTGATAGTTCAACTCGGCTCGTCCAACATTAGCCTCCTGAGAGGAAATCTGTAGCCGGGAGGCCTCAACGTTTCGGATTGCGTTTTGAATTTCAATC
>CBDTVC010000385.1:0-4120 GCA_965363925.1 uncultured bacterium
CAAAACACGCTCAGGCAGGGCTGCCCGGGTCAACCGCAGATAGACAGTCACTTTTGTGACCGTGCACTAGACAGTTAGTTTTATGGTACGAGCCATACGAATCGTGGGCGTTGCCCTGATGGCTTGCGGTGTCTTACTCGTCGTGACCTACACGATCAGTCCGCTACGATTTTTGTGGCGGTGGTTCCAGTGGATGGACTTGCCGCTGCAGATTGGGACCGCTGTTGCCGTAGTCGGCCTGACAATTCTACTTACCACCATGTTATTTGAACGGATCGCACTTCGTTCCTATGACAAAGAACTCAAAGAGACATGATCATTGTAACGACACCCGATATTGCGGGCCAGCGGATTACAAAGTCGCTTGGAATGGTACGAGGCAACACAATCCGTTCTAAGCATGTCGGCAAAGACATTCTTGCAGGGCTTCGAATGCTTGTTGGCGGCGAGATCAAAGAATACACTGAGATGTTGACCGAAGCCCGAAACCAGGCCATACATCGGATGATCGATGAAGCCGAGGGCAAAGGAGCGGACGCAATTGTAAATGTTCGCTTTGTCACCAGTCAAGTGATGACGGGCGCAGCTGAGTTGCTGGCGTACGGAACCGCTGTTACGATAGAGGCGAGTTAAGCGGGGAAGAACTCGCGTGGTTAGCACGGATTGGGATGATCGGCAATCGTCACGGCTCACGATGTCGAAGGCGATTCGTAGCACTATGATATTGCTCTCATCAAACTCTCAAGAAACCGATCGCTGGCAGGGCTACTATCGATGACAATCTGCAATCGATGAAGCCATGGTAGGCTCGTGGCCAGCAATTTTGCAGCATTCGTGTTAGGCCACAATGTGCCTGACAGACATCATCCTAGAAAACGGTGATCACTCATGCGCAAGTTCCTTCGCATCTTGTTCTCTGTGCTGCTCGTAGCCTTTATCGGCATTCAATTCGTATCGGTTGATCGGTCCAATCCCCCAGTCACCCAGGAAATAGCGTGGGATTCTCCAGCCACCCGAACCCTCGCAGAGCGGGCATGTATGGATTGTCACAGTAACGAATCGAAATGGCCGTGGTATTCTTATGTCGCTCCGATTTCGTGGCGAGTGGCTGACCATGTTGAAGAAGGCCGAGAACATCTGAACTTCTCGACGTGGGACAAGCCCAACGAAGACCTCGATGAGGTGAAAGAGATGATAGAGGAAGGCGAAATGCCGCTAAACGACTACCTCCTCCTACATGGCGAAGCGCGTTTGTCGGACGAAGAAAAGTCAACGTTGCTCCTGGGTCTGACCAGGACCTTCGAGGCAGATCCACCCATCGAACGCAAGCGACGTCCGCGTAGCGAGTCATCCGAATCGGAATAGCGTGGCAGCCTTTTGATCGCACTATCTGCGGGCTTTCCGTAAACCCTTTCGAAGGTGATCTGTGATGTGATTTGCGCAGTAGTTCGATAGCTGCTGCAGGGCCATTTCTATTTCTTCGACGGACAGCCGCGAAAATGCGTGGGCGCTAATGACATTGCGGATCGACCTTGGACCAAAAACATCCGGAGTGATGTTGTCCCGCTCTCGCACGCGCGTCTTCCACACCTCCCTTCCTGATCGACCGTCGAGAAGCGAATTTGCCGGGCCTGTTTCGCGTAAAAAACGTTAATGAACCAGAACCCGGTCCATTCGTTGCTGATCTAAAGTCGCCCGTGATCACCTTATTGATATTCTATCTTGCAAGACCTGCTTTCTCTAGATGACCACATTGTTCCGCTCGGCGGAACAACCGCACCCCCATCACTCTCCGCCGCTCGCGCAGTGTGGACCACACCCATTGCCGGTGAAGAGAACGCCCCGCTTGAGCGTATCATTCACACCCGGACCGTACAACTGCACGGCGAAGCAACGCTGCATCGCCTTGGACTCAGAAAATGTCGCGGATACCACAGTTGTGGCAGCACCGTTGACCGCGACTGGATTACTGCATTCCGTATGCTTGCCTGGAAAGGTGATAAATGGATCGAGGTACATTCGGCAACCGGCCTGCCCCGACCAAAGGGTGATGACATTCACTGGATTGATCTTCATGGCGTACAGACATCTGCGGTAATCATCGAAATACGGAATTGCGGGATCGACAACTGGTGGCCCTCGTGGAATCTTGCCACCGGCGGACTGATCCTTGAAGGCGAAATTGCAGAACCGCTTGCACCTCGCGACGAACGATTGTTAACAATCGGATCGATCAATCTGAATGGATTACCGGAAGGCGTTGAAGCATTCCGTGGCTGAGGTGATATTCGCTATCGGACCGCAAACATGGAAATCGGGTTTGCACTAAACCGTGCGGCGATCACCCATCTTGGTATCGATCAGAATGGGAATGCCGACACCGCGACGAACATGCTCAAACACCATCCGGGTGTGGTCCGACAGGGGCCACGTTTGCACCTGGTTGGCGAAGCACCCACTATCGCACCAGCTCTGCGCAACGCAGTTGAAGGGACATTTACGGCGGATGGGAATACCGTGACGTATGAGGTATCCACCCTTGAAGGTGCTATCCGATACACGATTAACTGGACGGTTCTCCCGGACCATGTTGAACTGAATGTTTACCGTATAGTCGCAACACCAGTGCGCGTTTGGTCGAGTTGCGCCTGGGCCGTTGCGCTGGACGCAAGTGTGACACCTTCACATGTAATAGGCACCAATACACGCTTCGGACAGACGGGTCTCGTGACACTTCCTGCCTGGATCGACTCACCCGGTCACGGCAGCATCTTTGTTGATTGTACCAATCGGATAGGTAATCCGGCGCCGTTGTTACGGTCCGAGGCGATGCGGGAAGAAGGACGTACAGAAATCGAATTCCGGATCGACGAGAAAGCGTTACCAGACGGCGATCACTTGATACCAGCCGGCGAAGTCGAGGCATGTTTCACGTTGAGTTTCTCGAAACCTGAACTCAACCTCATAGCGGATACGCCACCCGCAGTAAGAAAAGCGCTAGAGCGCCGGACGTTCTCGTCGCTAAGCTACCGACCGGATACTGCAACGCTGAGCAACAATGGTGCGTCGATGCACTGTCCGATTTGCATGGACTCATGGACACACATTGCTCGTTACGCGCCTCCGCTCTTGCCCGATCTGAACGCTTGGGATCTTGTACGCGACTCGATAGAGCGCTGGCTTGATGATGCAACCGGGTATGCAAGCGGCAACATCGTGCAAAATGGCGAGGTGCATTCGGCAGAGGATGAGTATCTAATGACCGGAGCGGCAGCGTTGTTGGGACTGGCAGATTTTATCGAGTTTGGTGCCGATGACTCGTGGACATCCGAGTACGAGAAGCAGATTTTGCGGAAGTTGGATCAAATGAAGAACCGGGACCTCGACGACGACGGTTTAATCGAAAGTCGTTATCGTACTGGAGTGAGTGGTAGCGGGCAGTGGAGTACAGCGTGGTTTGACGTGGTCTCGTTCGGGTGGAAAGACGCAATTGCAAATGCGATTCTGTATCCAGCACTCGTGCGGCTACCAGCGTTGCTGAGTGCAAATGGTGTCGATGTCAACGACCTTGGAATGGACGACTGGGCCCGCAAACTGCACACCTCGTTTCGCCCAGCCTTTTACAACGAGACGACGGGTTGGATTGGTGGCTGGCGTTGCAAAGAGGACAAACTACACGACCACGCATTCCTTGCGCCAGCGAGTGCTGCGGTATGCGCAGGGTTAATTGAGCCGTCCGAAGCGCGACAAATGATGGAACGGCTCTGGGCAGAATGCCAACGGGTCGGGATGCCCGATGCATACTTTGGACTTCCCATTTGCCTCTGGCCAATCCCCGACCACGATCGTACAGACATTCTTCAGGGATACCCCTTCGGCTTTTACCAAAACGGAGGGCGAACGCATGCACAATCTCGCCACTTTCTTGCTGCGCTCTATAAGGTGGGGATGACGGATGTTGCGGATGGTCTTCTCGAGCGTCTATGCGCGGGAATGGCGGACGCCGCCGTAATCGGTGGTTGCGGAAGCGGTCGCGACTGGCGGTACTGGGACGACCGACCGTCCGGATACGAAGGTATCCTGACAGACCAGTTCGGGTTTCTCGCGGTTGCAATGCAGC
>CBDTVC010000386.1:0-4108 GCA_965363925.1 uncultured bacterium
GGTCATAAGCACGAGCACGAATCGCCCCCGGATCCTCATCCATCGCTTCAAAGTCGTCCGGATGTGGAGACGTAAACGGGTGGTGCATCGCGGAGAACCGTTTGGCTGTCTCATCCCATTCCAGCAGCGGAAATTCGGTCACCCACAAGAAATTCCAGGGCCCATCTTTTCCTGCAGGGATCTTCCCGGTTTCAGCGCCCATATGCAGGCGTAAGGTACCCATCTGTTCGTACACCTTAGGTGCAGGTCCACAAAGCAGCAAGACTAGATCTCCAGCACCGGCACTTGTGTGGCTAACAATTTTGTTTGCGATTTCAGTTGGCAGTGCTTCAGCCTTTACTGACGAGTAGACGTCGCCACCGTCTTCGGGCAATTTGAAATAGATCAGACCGCCAGCACCAATCCGCTTCCGGACAATGTCCTTATCCAGCCGATCCATCGCGCCCCGACCACGCTTGCCTTCTCCCGGCACCACAATCGCAAGGACCTGTCCGCCATCCGCAACCGTAGAGTCGAATAATCGAAACCCAGACTCAGCCGTTTGGGCAGAAACGTTTTGGATTTCCATTCCGAATCTCATGTCTGGCTTATCCGAGCCAAACCGTTCCATCGCTTCCCGATAGGTAAGTCTCGGAAAAGGAATCGATACTTCAATGCCTCGGGTTTCTTTCCACAGCTTCTGGATCAAGCCTTCCACAAGTTCATAAACCAGCTCTTCCCGAGCGAAGGTCATCTCGACGTCGATCTGAGTAAACTCTGGTTGCCGATCCGCCCTGAGGTCTTCGTCGCGAAAGCACTTCACAATCTGAAAATAGCGATCCATCCCTGCGACCATTAGGATCTGCTTGTAGGTCTGTGGCGACTGCGGTAGCGCGTAGAATTTGCCAGGATGAACTCGGCTCGGCACGAGGTAGTCGCGAGCGCCTTCAGGCGTTGACTTCATCAGCACCGGAGTCTCGACCTCCACAAAATCGTGCTTGTCGAAATACGAACGGGTTGACTGATAGAGCTTATGGCGAAGTATAAGGTTTGACTGCAGCTCCTCGCGTCGGATGTCAAGATACCGGTACTTCAACCGCAAGTCTTCATTCGCAAGTGTGCTTTTTTCGTCACGCACGGAAACCTGAAACGGGAGCGTCTCGCTCGTATTAAGAATGGCGAGATCGGATACTCGCACTTCGATCTGCCCGGTTTTGACCTTTGCGTTTAAGGTTTCTGGTGAGCGGTTGTCAACAACACCGGTAACTGAGATTACATATTCATTCCTCAGCCCACTAGCCATTTCGTATGCTGCAGGATTATCCTGAGGCGAGAAGACAATCTGCGTAAAACCATACCGGTCCCGCAGATCGATAAAGATGACGCCGCCGAGATCTCGTCGCGTGTCAACCCATCCCTTCAATACAACGGATTGCCCGTTGTTATCCAACGTCAGCTCTCCACACGTGTGTGTTCGTGTTGGATGTGGATCAGCAGCGGATGGTAAGACACTCATGTGAGAAATTGTTCTGTATTGATTTTGTTCTGATAAACCACCGCGCGGGGCTGATATACACTCGATTGAGGCCCTCTGCGGGGCCGAAATATACAACAGGCGGGCATGTTGAGGACTGTTTTCACGAAAGATCCCCTGATCGTGTATCTTGAGCGCTGTTCAGCGACTTCCCAATTCCCCAAGACACAAACTCTCTGTCTCCCATGTTCATCGCTGCCCTTGTTATCTACCTGGCCATCCTAATCGGTGTAAGTGTTTACAAAAGCCGTCAGGTGAAAAGCCATGCAGATTTTATGGTCGCCGGCCGATCGGTCCCAGTGGCCTTTCTAGTTGGTACCCTGGTCTGTACCTGGATCGGTTCCGGTTCGTTGTTTGGTGGGGCTGGCCTCGCTTACCGGACTGGAATAGCTGAGCTCTGGTTTTCGTTCGGTGGCTGGGTTGGGCTGATTGTTGTCTATCTCATCGCCCACCGAGTTAGAAGAATTGCACAGTACACCGTTCCCGATATTCTTGAGACTCGATACAATGCCGCAGCTCGCGTGCTAGGGACGATTGCGATCATTCTTGCATACGTCACGATAGCAGCCTACCAGTTTCGGGGGGGAGGATGGGTGCTGACAATGGTGACTGATGGCGCAATATCCCCGCAGAACGGGATGTACATCGTGGCTGCGATCATCGTGATGTTCACGGCATTTGCGGGAATGACTTCCATTGTTACGGTTGACATTTTTAACGGCGTGATCATTACCCTCGGAGTACTATTTGCGCTACCGTACATGGTTTTCTCAAACGGTGGCGTTTCAGAAATCATGGCAAATCTGCCGGCCGAACATCTACAGGTGATGGGAGGGCACAACATTCTATGGGTTATCGGGGTCGCGGCGCCGACGTTCCTGTTGCTGATGGGAGAAAGCGGAATCTACCAGAAGTTCTTTTCGGCGAAGGATGCCAATGCGGCCAAGAAAGCCGTTATCGGAATGGTTATCGGGATTATCGTAATCGAGACGACGCTTGCGTTGCTTGCAATCGTCGGACGTTCAGTCTATCCCGAATTGATGGAGGGTACTTCGATTCTTGGGAGGGAAGCCTCCGAGTCGATCATCCTCTATATCGCAGCGAACGGTATTCCAACCATCATGGGGGCTGTGTTGCTTGCTGCCGCCATCGCGATTGTTCTGTCAACGGGCAATACGTTCTTGCTGGTTCCGTCGACAAACGTGAGCCATGACATTTACGAACGATTTATAAATCCGAAAGCATCAGAGTCGCAGAAGCTCAATGTCCAACGGGCATCAATTGTGCTTTTTGGCGCGCTGGGTTTGGTAATGCTGACGCAGTTTCAGTCGGTCCTCGCTATGGCACTGTATGCATATTCGGTTGTTGGGGCTAGCCTCACGCCGGCACTTCTAGCCGCATTCCTCTGGAAACGTGTCACTGCGCAAGGCGGGGTAGCATGTCTCGCAGGCGGGCTCTTCACGGTCGTCGGCCTCGCAATCTTGAGTCGCTTTAACATGGACTTCTCGATGACACTTGGCGGGACCGTCTTCGATTTTGCAAGCAGCGACTACGTGGTGATCCCTGGCGTGCTCGTCGCCGTGACATTGCTGATCGTGGTCAGTCTGTTGACACCGAAATCTCCTGAAGAGAAATGGCGACCGTTCTTTGACGCGGCTTAGCGGAGACCGGTTCGAACTAAAGCTGGGTTTCAAAGCCGTTCAGCTTGATTGATTCCCGGGTTTCTAGAACGATCTGGCAAGCCGGATCCATAAGGACGGCGTTGTTGTACCTGCGCGTTCCTTGTCAAGCGGCCACGCCAGTTCTAGTCTTACGGATTGTTCGAGCAAGCCAGCTCCAACGCCGGCGGTCGGGAATACGTCATCCAGCCTGAAGGTGTTCGACTGGTCGTTTGTCCAGCCGCCGTCGGCAAAGAGCGAAAAGGTAATCTCATCCGAAAGCAAACCGGGCGCAAACATGTATTCGGCGTTTCCGACTAACATTCGCGTACCTGTAAGGGTGTTCTGGGAATAAGAACGGACCGATCCGATGCCGCCGATCCGGAATAGTTTCTGGTAGGGGAGTACACCGTCTGATGTGCCGCCACGTACGCGAAGAGCCAGTGTGCTGGCGCGACCCATCGGCAGGTAAACTCGACCGTCGGCCACGACACGATTGTAGCTAAAGTCGCCACCAAGTCCGTCGCCGATTTCTCCCTCGACACGAAACGCAACGCCGCGAGGAAGCCATTCGTAGTCCTTCACGCTGCCACCTTCAATAACGACAAGTGCGCTGTTCATCCTGCCTTCGGTGACTGCGGGATTGGGCGTAAAATGATTCCCGCCGAAAAGAGACCATGTCGTTTCGGGGACAAGGCTCGACTGCTTCTCGGAACGATAGGCGCCCGTTACTTGAACGTATGGCGTTGCACGGATTGACGCATATCCCGTAAACCCGGACGTCTCATAGTAGTCAAAGAAGTCGTAGTTAAAGAGTAGGGCACCCGTCGTGTTTTCCAGCCAGCTAGACTTCCATGCATCGTCGGTGGTTGTGGCTTGACGTTACGAACCGCCCAACTTGAGATCAAAGGTCTGCGAATCCTTGCTGAACAGACGC
>CBDTVC010000387.1:0-4101 GCA_965363925.1 uncultured bacterium
CCTAACTAGGAGTCGGATCTCTCAATGCCCCAAACAAGTAAGTTTGCACGCGTTCTTGCGGAAGGCTGGTTGATCGTTGCGTTGATACTTCTAGCTGTGACCATATTCGTTTCAAAATGACAGACGAGAGCAACACGGAAGATGAAGAGCTGGTGCGCGCAATTGGCACGCAGGCCCTGGGACTTAATGTGATCAATATGGTCGTCGGCGGCGGAATTTTCGTACTGCCAGGCCTAGTCGCCGTACATCTCGGTCCAGCTGCAATCATCGCGTATCTCGTATGTGCTCTTGCGGTTGCGCTGGTGTTCCTCTGCTTTGCGGAGATTGGTACCCGGATTACACGAAGCGGCGGCGCATATGCGTATGTCGAGGAAGCATTCGGCCCATTTGCCGGCTTCGTTTGCTCGATCGTGTTCTGGTTCGGATGGTCGGCGCTGTCTGACGCGGCTATTACTGTCGCGATGGTGGAGACGATCGAGATTGCGTTTCCACAACTTGGCCAACCTGTTCTACGTTCTGTCTTCATCGTCGCCATAGTCACATTTCTAGCCATCGTAAATATCAGGGGCGTGAAATCAGGCGTGAGACTCTTTGTGTTCAACACCCTGCTCAAACTCCTTCCGCTGGTACTACTCCTCATCGTCGGACTTTTCACAATCAACTTTGATTACTTGAAGATCCAACAACTGCCATCACTGGAAAGTATCGGTGCGGCTGCGATCATCTTGTTCTTTGCCTTTGCCGGGGCCGAGTCGGCTTTGAGTGCCAGCGGGGAAATCAAGAACCCCACTAAGACTGTTCCGATGGGATTGCTACTCGGCCTTGTTGGAATCCTGGCGCTCTACGTTGGCCTTCAGAGTGTGTCGCAGGGTGTCCTCGGACCGGAACTTGCGAATAATACTGAGGCACCGTTGGCTGCTGCTGCCAAGGCAATCTTCGGCGACTAGGGTTCGAAGATGCTGCTTGTGGCCGGCGTCGTCTCCATCTTCGGAACGATCAGCGGCGACATGTTGAACGCGCCTCGAGTGGTTTTTGCATCCGCGCGCGATGGTAACTTGCCGAAGGTGCTTGGAAGAGTACACCCCAAATACAAGACACCTTACGCCGCAATCATCTTCATGTCGGTGGTTATCTGCGCGTTTGCACTCAGTGGCAGTTTTGAAAAACTGGCCGTGGTCGCGTCGGGATCCATTCTCGTAATCTATCTCGCAGTCAGCCTTGCAGTGATTCGAATAAGGCGACGCGACGGTCTACCGAAAGGGAAAGAGTTCAAGCTTCCGTTTGGACCGACAATCCCGATACTTAGTGTTCTGGTCGTTGGGTGGTTGCTTTTGCAGCTCACTGGCGCTGAGGCCGTCGGACTCGCTGCACTGGTCGGTGCATCAGTTCTGATGTACGGAATCAAGATTTTCGTACAAAGAGCACGATAGTCGGCTGAAGAAAGGTGGCTGGTCTTGACTCCGGGTCGACATCGCCATTCTGTTTGGGATCGGGAGTGCACTGCAGTTTGTCTTTGTCATTTCCAACATAGGCAGGCTCCTGGCCGGCGTGATCGGTGGATGGTTGGCGACAAGACGTATCCAAGACGAAGAACAAAGCACCGTAGCTTGATTGCCCAATAACGGTCCGGGCAACTCAACCAGATAGCGTTAGAATGCGGCATGAATAGATCGATAGTTGGTTTGCGAGTAAGGCTGGACTATTTCGACCACGGAGAGTCGTTCTCTGAGTTCATGCCGCTATCGGGTACAATCACGAGGCAGTGTGCCGCAGTCAAAGGCCCCGACGATTGGTACCAAGTCGAACTGGATTCTACCTTTGCATACCAGCAGAGGGTTGGTCAACATTATCAGTTCAAATTGCTAAATATTTCGTCCGTGCTAATCAGATCGCGATGGCCAGATATGCCGTTGAGCCGCGAGACTTCACCGTCGGTATTTCTACTCCTTGTCGCTGATGGGCAGAAATTCGATTGTGGGAAGTTTCAGGTCGATGATTTCCTTCATGCGTGTTGGGCAACGGCGACCGTCGCAGATGCGGCATAACCCAAGCTTGCACCGGGCAGCGCCCGGCGCATGTGGATCGCATTGATAGCGACCCACAAGATGCTACTCTGCGAACTCATCGGCGCGGGGCAGCCGGTGAAGCTTCCTACTCTGCGCGGTCGTTAGTTATCCACCAGGCCATTTGGTCCCCTTCCATGCACGGACGCTCGCCAGCCTCCAGATCGATGAGTCGAGCTATGCGGCTAGTGATGGGCTGGTCGAGAAGATCAATTTCGGCCCCACTCAAGTCGATGGTGGGCGCGCCGAGTCCGGTCGGCCAATTTGCAAGATTGGGGCTTGCAAGCCCTGTCGAATCAAATGCCTCGATATCCGTTCGGCTGATCAGCCATATTCTATCATAAAGATTACAGTCGACCGGCAACTTGCCGTCCTCGTCCAGGGGACCGGAACGATAGTCCGAGCGACGAATCAGGCTAGACACCGTTGCCGCGAGGGTGGTATCCCGGCGACTCGCGACCGCTAAGCCGACTTGAAACATCGTGCCGACACCGCCACCTTTTGGCACCTCGTATGCTACCGGCTCCCATTTGATCAGACCGCACTCTGCAGATTCTTTGGCGCGGTGTGACCTTTGCCGGTCAAGATTCCCTACGGTATACAGCGGGGATCGCGTTCGCGTGAATTCAGCCGTTCGACCTAGGACTGACGACCATCGACTCTTACAGCGCAGTTACTGAGACAATTGATACGGGCTCATGCTTCCCTCGAAGGGTTAGTTTCCCAATTGACTCGTACGTGTACTCATCTGGCCCAAGTGATCGCCTCAGGATGTCCGTTATGAGGAGGTCGCAATCGAAATCCTTGCACTTTCCCTGAATACGGGCGGCCGTGTTTAGTACGTCCCCGTGGTACGCGATCTCCCGTTTGTGCCTACCCACTTCGGTCACGACAACCGCCCCGGTATGAACGCCAGCGGTGAATCTTGGCTGAGTCTGGTACTTCTCCACATAGTACGAGCTACGTGAGGCCAACCGTCCACAAAAACTAAAATAGGCTCGTATGCAGTTATTGTTCGCCAGTCCGCGTTTAGTGTACCAGGTCAGTACAACACCGTCCCCGACGTACTGATAGATCTGTGCATCGTTTTCAGATACGACTGCGAGATCATCATAGCAATCCTGGATCAGCATACTGTATTTAAGATGTCCCAGTGATTCGGCAAGTGTTGTTGATGATTTCAAATCAAGGAACATGAAGATGCGTTCCTCCTCGCGCGGTGTGTAAAAGCGCCCTGTAACCAGGCGCCAAAGATTGCCCTCGCCAATTTGTAGGTTAACTTGGCGGAGCAGCACAAGGAAGAGGTCGACGCACAGGACGTAGAAATAGATCGCAGCGCTTCCCGGTTCGAAAACGAAGGTTCGGAATCCAACCGACACTCCAAACCCAATCGTCATGACGGCATAACCCGCAAGTATCAACAGTGTGAGCGACGCGAGCGCAAACAGCATCCTAAGGGAAAGCAGTCGAAGAAGCGAGATGCGTCTGTAGGCGCGCTCTTCGATCCAAATCTGTGCAAATCCGGCAAACGCGCCGAAGAGTATTCCAAGCAAAACCGAGATTCCTATCGAAGCGCCCAACTCGAGTTCGACAGACCCTTCTTCGATCGTTCCAGAACCACGCACGATAGCGAGGAACACGAAGCCAATCATCCATCCAGTGCAGAAACTCAGGATAATTTTTGACCTACGTAGCAAGGTGGTATTCATGTTTTGGCGTTCTCGTTAAATTCTGCGGACACCTGCCAAGATGTACAAATTCGATGTTTTGGCAACTACCCAACTGGGGAACGAACAATTGCAACCACACAAAATACGTTTGACAGCAACTATTCTGTAAAGAGAAGGATCGTAGCCGTGGTTCTTCACGTTGAATCGTCGGGCGGTAGGCAAATCGGCAGGTGGAATTTGCTGAACGTCGCGCCGGCTAACCAAAGCTTGCACCGGGCAGCGCTGCGTAAAGTGGATCGCCTTTGAATCCGATCCACAATCCTTACTCTTCGGCGCGGCGCGGCGCGGCGCGGCGTAGCGCAGCCAGT
>CBDTVC010000388.1:0-4092 GCA_965363925.1 uncultured bacterium
TCGCGTAGGCAGTATTCCCATCGTGAAGTTTAATAGAATGATAAATTGGAAATTGGGCAAAGTAGCCATCCATGGGTGTTGTGACTGACTCAATATCACCGGAGGACAAGTCATACGAGTAGAACGAATCGCCACGGACGTTGAAATGAACGTTTTCGCCGATGGCTTCAAACGAATAGACCTTTCTTCCGGCAAACCATTCTCCGTTTGTGGCTAGTCGGAGCGAATCTCCTCGTAACTCGTGTAAGCCAATTCCCAGGTCGTTGACGAATATGCTACCGCCGAGCTTGAACGACGTGTGAAACTGAGAGGGGGCATCGATTCGGCGCAATCGTCCGTTTCTGAGAATGAAAACTGCTTCTGAGGTCATGAATACTACAGACTCGTCTCGGGTGTAGATTCGCCAAACATCCCTAAAACTTCCTGCAACGGAGTCCGAGACAATACTTTTGAAGAGCCCGTTTCCCACGGAATCGACGTCAACGTAGCCAAAGTCTCCAACAGTGCCGACATACACCTTTCCGGAACCGTCTATAGCAAGTGAACGAGCAGCTTCGTGATCTGGCGTGTCAACCTTCGACCAAATCGATCCGTCGTATGCTAGGATTGCGGTTGAGTTTGCCACATAAATTTTGCCGTCAAATGATTGGGCAAATGACCAGTTCTGAGGATGGGCTCGATAGTCTAGCGGATCAAAATGATCCATGCTATACGACGATCCGCGATCATCCACGATTTGCCCGGTGGCCGAAGGAATCACCGCGAACAGCAGTAATGTACAGACGCTTAGCTTGACGTTCAGGAAGTTCGACATTGCGTAAAGAAGGTTGGAGACGCACTATGTTTCGTCCAGTGCAAACAATTCTGAAGTGGTCCTCTTGCTTACCAAACGAACAGATAGTATCATTCTGAGTCTCATTATCGTAAACCGAGATTTAAGCATGAAAGGATTACAGCAGTTCGCAGTGGTGTTGGTATTCGGGCTTTTCGGCTTGGTTGGTTGTAACGCGGAAACGCTTACTGCCAGTGAAGGCCATCAAGCCAGTGAAGGCCATCAAGCCAGCGAAGGCCATCAAGCCAGCGAAGGCCACCAATAAATGAATTGAACATCGCTTTCGCCCTGACCGGAGACGTCTTCACGAACTCACGGGCTCTGCGACAGCTCGACGCTCTTAATATTCAGGGCGTCAAAGGAATAATTTTACACTTTGCAAGCCCTGATAGGCCCCAATCCTATCAGGGCTTCTCTGTTTTGCCAATTCCGAAGCCTACCTCCTCCGGTCCCAAGTTCTTCTGGGAGACCCACAAAGCCTTCGAAAAAGCCGCAAATAACATCTCCGCTGACGTATTCCACGCCTCAGATCTATACTGCTTACCCGCACTAGCGAAACGAGCCTCAAGAACCGACGCTAAACTCGTTTTTGACTCCCGAGAGCTTTACCACCACGTCGAAGCCACCAACAGCAAACCGGCAAGCAGGTTCTTCTGGCGACTCCTGCAGCGCCGACTCCTCCCTAATACTAACCTCGTCTTTACCGTTAGCAATTCCATTGCCGACTTCCTGGAACAAGAATTCCATATTCCCCGGCCGATTGTCCTCCCCAATATCCCGCAAAAGCCGAATACTACCCGCAGCTTTGATCTGAGACACGAATTTGACATACCCAAAGACGCTCTCGTCGTAATTCATACCGGAAATATCCGAAAGGGGCGCAATTGTGACCTCCTCGTCCGCTCACTCACACATACCAGTAACGCAGCACACCTCGTCCTGATGGGCGCTGATAACACGAACGGACAAATAGTTGAGCTAATAAGGCAATTGGATCTCGAGGATCGAGTTCATCTCAAACCATCAGTCGAACCCTCAGACGTCATTCCCTGGACTCGATCGGCCGATATCGGAGCATCCCTGCTCGCCAACTCGTGCCTAAATCATGATTTTGCGCTTCCAAACAAGGTTTTCGAATACATTACAGCAGGAATACCAGTCATCGGCACAGACCTTGCCGAGTTGTCAAATCTGATCAACTCTTATGAAATCGGACTCGTGACTGAACTCGACCCGAAAAAGATCGGGCAGTCTATCCAATACGTTATTGATAATCCCAAACACCGCGAAAAATGGAAACGGAACGTTGACTTAGCGGTAAAGGACTACAATTGGGAGTCCGCCTCAGAACGTTTCGTGGACGCATACACCGATTTGATCAGTTCTTGATGACACGTCTTCTCCTTACCCTGCTCCTACTTGCGCCAGCATCCGCTGCTGCTCAGAACCAATCGACTCGCGTTAGCTGGCTTTCATTTCCAGAAGCGCTCGCAGAAGCACCCCAAAAAGAAAAAAATGTCCTCGTTGATATTTTTGCCCCGTGGTGTGGGTGGTGCACAAAGATGCAGAACGAAGCCTACATGACCGACGATGTGGTGGATTACCTCAAGGCAAACTTTGTATCAACGCGACTAGACATTTCGATAGACGACGACACGTTGCACTACAATGACTTAGAGCTACCATCCGCACATCTTGCCGCCGGATTCGGAGCCGAAGGTACGCCAACGACTGTGTTCCTTGCTGCCAACGGCGAATACATTACTCGCTTGCCCGGTTATGCAAAACCGGACGAATTCCTGACGGTACTCAAGTTTATTGCATCCGACTCGTACAAGTCTGTCTCGTTCGAAGAGTTTAGCAAAACGGTCAAGTAGAACCTCCTTCGAAGATTTCTTACCGATTGCTCCCCATCCGCCGTCCAAACTGAGTATCCGCTGACGTTTTAGTGACGATCCGGCAGCGCTCCTCCTAGCAGCCCAAGAGAGCACATTGTAGCTGCCCCCCTTGGCGCACCTATGCAGGACGCCCGTTCGGCTTTGAACCCACCAAAATTCGAGGCCTACGCTGCATGTCGTTGCGCACCTCAACTCCCTCAAAACCTATAGCAGTCAAAATATCCACAAAATGCGACGCCCGCATTGAGTGAATTTCCGCGTACACCCTCCCACCTGGCTTCAGGACGTCATAAATATTTCCTGCCGATGCCTCGAACATTCTCGTTCCATCCTGACCCGAAAACAATGCGCTATGAGGTTCATAGTCCCTAACCTCCGGCTGCATTTCTTTTTTCTCACCTTCACCTATATAAGGCGGATTAGTAACCACTAAGTCATACGTCTCGCGGCCCAGTGACGGTACAAACGCCGTCGCCGTGGAATCGGCTTGATAAATTCTCACGGAGACATCGTTTTGCGACGTATTTCTGACAGCATACTCTACCGCGGTCTCACTAATATCGATCGCCGTTAGACGACACCTCGGCCGACGGATTGCAATGGCGATCGGAATGCAGCCGCTCCCCGTGCCGATGTCCAAGGCGTTGAATTCGCGGTCGATCGGTATGAAGTCCAATACATGCTCAACTAGTTCTTCTGTCTCGGGTCGCGGAATCAGAACTCCCCGACCTACCTCGATTCGCGAACCCATAAAGTCAGTATTGCCAACAACATACTGTATAGGTTCTCCGCCCCGGCGCCTGCTAACCAACCGTCGCATTCGTTGCTCGTCATCCAACAAAACTTCTTGTGGATAACTCGATATGATTTGCGCCCGACGCAAACCGAGCACCTCCTCCACGATCCACTGGACTGATAAACGACCATCGGAAATACCCGCGAGGGTCAATTCCTGCTCGAAGTCAATTACTATTTCGCGCAATGTCGACATGCTTTACCGATGGCCACGGCGGCCGATCCTAAACAGCAAGGTCGGTGACGCCAATCGAACATTCATTATCTTAAGATTCACCGATTCACTCTCTCGTCCACAAAGACTGTCCGTGTATGACAACGCTTCAAAAACTTACCGAACTATCTCGAAACCTTTGGTGGAGCTGGAATCCAGATGTGCTAGCCCTGTTCGAGCAGCTTAACCCGGACGCATTCGCGGCCTCAAAAAACAATCCACTCAAAGCGCTCGAACAAGCAAATGATGACGTCGTGCACAATGCCGATTTTGCCAGTCGCGTAAATGCCGCACATGATCGGTTCAACGAGTACTTGTCTCGCGAGTCTCCATTTCCCGCAGACGACTCTGTT
>CBDTVC010000389.1:0-4082 GCA_965363925.1 uncultured bacterium
GAATCGATGGGCAGGCAGGCTTCAGAAGTATTATCGGATTCTGCGTGCGGATCAGGCGTGGTTTAGCGGAAATTCGCAACGGCTTTTTGATTGAGCTCACGGGGCTGTACCGGGACAAGCAACTGACATAAAGTGCTAATATCAGAAGTAATGGAAGTTAGAGCTATCACGATTGAAATCTGTGTTGAATCTGTCGAGGGCGCACTTGCCGCTGCACGTGGGGGAGCTGATCGCATTGAATTGTGCTCTGCCCTATCGGAAGGGGGCCTCACACCCAGCCACGGCTTGCTGGCACAAGTCCTACACGAGTGCCGTCTGCCCGTCATGGTGATGATCCGCCCACGTGATGGTTCATTTGTTTATTCGGATCATGAGTTCTCGGTGATGATGACCGACATTCGCCGAGTCCGCAACCTCGCGGCGGTGGGCAATGTCCAAGGTATCGTTACGGGCGTACTTCACCCGGATGGAACAGTTGACGTCGAACGAAACCGTCAGCTAACCGAGGCAGCCTACCCGTTGTCCTGCACCTTTCATCGCGCAATCGATGTCTCGATCAACCCGCTCGAGGCGCTTGACTCGATTCTTGATTGCGGATACGACCGTGTGCTCACATCCGGACAAGCTGTTGGGGCAGCCGGGGGAACGGCCGTCATACGTCAACTGGTAGAGCGCTCAGCTGGCCGAATCGCGGTGATGGCCGGCGCGGGCGTCCGCCCTGAAAATGTCGCAGAATTAATCCGGCAGACCGGTGTAACGGAAGTCCACAGTTCAGCATCCGTATGGGTCGAAGACTACCGCTCGACCCCCGCTCGTGACGCATTGGGTCGACGAGAAACGTCAATCGAATTAGTTATGGGGCTGAGGCAGACGGTCACCAACTCCGAGACAAGTATCACCACGTAGTCAGAATCGTCCGCGAACAGCCGTTTGTCAGGCGATTCGTCCAGCCTCACCCAGCCACTTGCGCAATTCCAGCTAGGCGTAACAACTCGGACTCGCAATACGTAATAGCCCCGAAACTGATCATCCGCACCGATCATCAACACATAAGGGCAAATGCAGACCAATTACAATCGACTCTTCTTGACAGCTGGCCTCGCGCTTGGCCTGTTCCTTGTCACCGCGACCGCAAACGGACAGTCACGAGTCTACGAAAAAGATCTTGCTGGCGAGTGGAAGCTCGTCATCGATATCAGTAAGCAGGGAGACAGTGCCCTTGAGCGAATTTTGCTAAATGCGGTGGATGGACTGTTGGACGAGGTCGATATCCGCTTTGATTTTCAATCCGATAATCAACTGTTCGTTTACGTTTCCGCCCTTGGCTCTGACGCAGAGAAAGAAGTATCGGAGTGGGCGATCAACAAAGACGGTCAGCTATTGATTGACGACTCAGATTCGTTCAGCAATGACAGTGTCTGGATGATGAAGGACGGCCGGCTTCAAGCGTACGAAATGGAAGATGGTGAGCTCGCTGAGGAAAAAGAAGTCTACCTCGAGAGAATCAAGCTGAGCAAAAAGTAGTCGAGGGGTTTCCGCGATACGGTTCGTAACGACGGCCGCCCGATCGATGACGCCAGGAGTGTGACACGCATCACAAAGAAACGCATGCGCCTAGATTCGGACCTGCGGGATGATGCGCGAATAGAGGGAGATTCCGTGGCCCTTGTTCAGCTCGACCAAGAGCAAAGAGACGCCAAGGGAATATTCATCAGCGGACCGTAGAACGCAAAAACGATTGCGCTCCGAGTCATCTATGAAACTGGAGGTGACGGGCGGATTCGAACCGCCGTACGAGGTTTTGCAGACCTCTGCCTAGCCACTCGGCCACGTCACCATACAAAGAGGGAAGCCTCATCCATCTTCTTCTCCTCCCATCCTCTTCAATTCCCATCTTCCTCCTCAGGTACGCCAGGCAGGATTCGAACCTGCGACCTACGGATTAGAAGTCCGTTGCTCTAATCCAACTGAGCTACTGGCGCAAGCAAGTCTTGCTGTGAGGGTAGCTCTCGAGTAGGATTCGACTGTGCCTATTCAAGAGCGGCTACTCACAAGAAGGCACTGCCAATCTATGATCAACAGTGCCTCTGTTACAACTCGTCCTGCTTGTTCGTCGGGGTGGCAGGATTCGAACCTGCGACCCTCTGGTCCCAAACCAGATGCGCTAACCGGGCTGCGCTACACCCCGAAACAGTAACCTAGGCCTTCGCGGCTTTCAGTTCATCAGCAACTTCGTGTTGTTGCACCATCTTGTCGACAAAACAGTAGTGGCCATTCTGTTTTTTTGAAGCAATGATAACCTTCGCCATCTTCTTCGATTCGGCCTTCGCACGGAGGACCTTGTCTCCAAAGGATTGTTTCTTTGCCATGTCTACTCTTTGTTGTTTCTAGGCTTAGATGGTTCTAAGCCCTGTTGTTTCTAAACCCGTTGTTTCCAAGCCCGTTGTTTCCAAGCCCTATTGCGTCCGTTCTCGATTATTCGAGAGTCGCTATTCCGGTCCGGATAGACTTAATCAGCAGCCAACTCAACAGCAGCCAATTTGTATCCGCTTTTCCAATCGCCCAGGAATAGCAGTTACTTAATTTCCCGGTGCACGGTGTGCTTACGAAGGGTCGGATTATACTTCTTGAGCTCCATCCGATCAGGCGTATTGCGGCGGTTCTTCTTCGTCGAATAACGAGAAGTGCCCGGTGCCTCAGTGCACTCCAAAATTACCTGAATCCGAACGTCTTTTCCTTTTGCCATTAGTCTAGCCAGCTAAAAGCTGTAACAAATAATCAATTCTCTAAAGCAAACGCGCTACACAACCACGCCATTGGCACGTGCCCGGTCAAGCACGGCTTTGATACCCTTTTTGTTGATCGTCTTAATCGTTTGGGCGGAAACGCGCAACGTGACCCAGCGATCTTCTTCGGGAATGTAGAATCGCTTCTTCTGAAGATTAACCTCGAAACGTCTCCGCACTTTGTTACGAGCGTGCGAGACGTGGTTTCCCGACATCGGGCCCTTTCCGGTAAGCTGGTCCTTGCGTGACATAATTTCTGCCGTGATTCCTGAGACAACGATGGCCGCAAAGCGGCCAAGACAACAAAAGTACGAACAACTCTCCAAAGTAAAAAGCATTCGGGATAAGAAATCGAATTGGCTTGTACTATTTGATCGCAATCGGGTTGCTAGACGGCCTGAATAACTCGCTGTAGCAGCAAACAGTCGGGCACCACCAGGCTTATTTGCAGCATTAAGTAATTATTTATAAGCTACTTGAAGCTCATAAAGCTGATGGGCACTGGGCCGGCATCTTGATCTTCATCAGCCAAATGCTCCCGTGCGCACTCATATTGTCGAAGAAGCTGCTTTCGGCGCCCTTTCCGTTCGTCAATTTGACACCTGCCGCCCACGTGACCTCGGCGTCGACCTCTCCGCATTCCTTAGCGAGATGTTCGCGGCGAACTCGGCCGCTGAGGCGCCTCAGGTCCAGCTTCCAGGAAGTCAAACAATGTGTCAGCCCGGAGCCCAAGCCGAAGGGTCTCCAGTGGAAGCATCTCGCGCGGACTAATATTTCCGAGATTCACGTTGGGTCCAAACTTGCGCAGAAACCAGACCTGCTGCTCTTTGCGCGGTGCCTCAAATAAGACGCGGTCAATTCCGACATGGTCAACAATCTCGTCTACCAGTCCAGATCGCACCTCGCCATTGGGACGAAAGATTCCGACCGTTCCGCTCTCCCGCGCCTCGCATATCACCATCGAGCTTCCTGCCTCCAATTCGCCGCGGATTATCTCGACCCACTTATACGGCGGCATGATTTCGTCCTGATCCTTGGATCCCACTTCACTCAGGACGGTAAAGTTCGCAGTCGCGAACTGGCTGATAATGCTTCGCTTCTCCGCTGCGCTAATATCCACACAACCATCCGAAACTTCGATGTGTCTGATTCCGAAATGGTGCAAAATATCCTTGTAAACGTCGAGCTGATCCCGAAGATAAAACGCCTCGAACAACGTCCCTCCGAGATATACGGGAATTGAGTGCCGGCGGTAGATTTCCAGCTTCCTTTCAAGCTGCGGTGTAATGACTGCGG
>CBDTVC010000390.1:0-4076 GCA_965363925.1 uncultured bacterium
GATTACATGCGCGGGTCTTCCGTAAGCTGACCTAGACGAAAAGCTCAAATGAAAAAGAGATTTATCAAAGCATCCGGGCGACATCGCACACTCGAGGGATGGCCCTTGGTGTTCACTGTGCTCGTTACGATTTCGGTCTTGGTTGGAGGAGCGGTTGAGTTTATTCCGCTGGTACTCGTCAAGAGTAACATCCCCAGAATCGATACCGTCGAGCCATGGTCGCCTCTGGAATTGGCAGGACGAGACATTTACATTCGAGAAGGCTGCAACAACTGCCATTCGCAGCAGGTACGTCCATTTCGTCACGAAATCGAGCGCTACGGCGAGTACAGTAAGCCTGGCGAAGCGATTTACGAGCGGCCGTTCCTTTGGGGATCCAAACGGACCGGTCCCGACTTGGCCCGCGTCGGTGGAAAGTATCCGAACCTATGGCATGTACGCCATTTCGACGACCCGCGGTCGACCAGTCCGCGTTCCATTATGCCACGATACAACTGGTTTCTAACTCGTGACCTGAACTACGAAGGCATTCCGGCAAAACTCAAGACGCTCAAAAAACTTGGTGTCCCGTATTCGGATGCCGAGGTTGCCTCAGCAATTGACGATGCTCGGCGGCAAGCATTGACCATTGCACAGGATGTACAAGCATCCGGTGGTCCAGGACAGTTACAAGACAAGGAGATTGTAGCTGTTGTTGCGTATATGCAGCGCCTCGGCGCGGACATCAAAAAGTCTTCGGCCAGCACTGCCTCAGTCGAATTGGGCATTGGGGAGTCTGACAGGAACCAGGCAACAAATTGACTCCACGATGCTACCAGTACAGCAAGGTATTATTGTAAAAAGTGTAAAGAGGTATCGCCATGATGAAGGAAGTTGTTAGGGACATTGCCAGCGGATCGTTGCCGTTGATCGGCACGCTTGCATTCATTTTCGCCTTCGTCCTGATCGTATTTCGTGTCATTTTTATGTCGAAAAAGGAGATTGAACACATCGAAAACCTGCCTCTGGAAGACGATATCGAAGTATTCGCAGCATCCACAGAATAAAATCAGTTGCCCTGAATACTTGGGGGAAAGCCCAGCATAAAAAGCCCAGCGTAAAAAGCCCAGCATAACGGCCTAGCGTAAGAACGTCGAGATCATCACAATCGATTAATCACGATCATGAGTAACGAAAACAATCCAGCTACCGAAAACACCGACGGCACGGATGTCGTAATCGCCGGTCACCGCTACGATGGAATCCGTGAATATGACAACCCGATGCCAGGTTGGTGGACTGCCCTCTTCTGGGCCAGTGCGATTTTCTCAGTGATCTACGTGATCGGGCTCAACATGGGATTTGTGGATCACTATGGAGATGACCTTAATCAGAGTCTGGAAGAGCTTGCAGCGGTTCGCGCCAACTTCGAGCAGCAGAATCCAACCACAACGATAGACGAGGCTACTCTTGCTGCTATCGTGGCTGACCCGTCCCGTATGGCAGCAGGCAAAGAATTGTTCGCTGGTCAATGCGCAGCGTGCCATCAGGCAGATGGCGGCGGACTAATCGGCCCGAACATGACCGATTACTACTACTTGCACGGCGGTACGAACATGGATCTGTTTGAGGTTATCCGTGTCGGTGTCCCGGAAAAAGGGATGGCACCATGGGAGTCTGTTTACACATCAGATGAGCGAGCAAGCCTCGTTGCTTTTGTCCGCTCCCTC
Source organism: uncultured bacterium (assembly GCA_965363925.1). GTDB lineage: Bacteria > Bacteroidota > Rhodothermia > Rhodothermales > JABDKH01 > JAGQWL01. The sequence continues at coordinate 1,710 of CBDTVC010000390.1, forward strand.
GAAGGCACAACTCCCGCCAATCCGAAAGAAGCGCAGGGCGAACTATTTGAACAAAATTGAATTCAGGGCCATGGCGGTTTGGCGCCAGCCCGAGCGGAGACGATTCAGTTTGCAAGACTCCGAGGCAATGGCCTCGCGTAAACACGTTGCAAAACACATTGTAAAATACGCTAGACAGTACTTGCGCAATACGCGCAATACATTGCATATCGCAGGGTTACTGTGATACGAGGAACGCGTAATGCATGATAATTCTGAAGTGGTCGGCGCTGTTCTCGCATCTCCGGAGGCTGTGCTGTCCACGATGTCGAAAGATGGAAAGCGAAAGTGGCTGTACCCTGTCCCGAGTAAAGGGACATTCTTTCGACAACGCCGCGTGGTTGCCTGGGCGCTGATTGCACTCTTTGTTGGTTTGCCCCTAATAAAGATCAATGGCAAACCCGCGATCCTGCTAGACGTGCTGCATCGTGAGTTTACGTTTGTCGGAGTCACGTTCTACCCCACCGACTCGTTTGTTCTGCTGCTATTCATGGTTGGATTGTTGCTGACCGTGATTCTGGCGACCGCACTGCTTGGCCGGGTTTGGTGCGGATGGGGTTGCCCGCAAACGGTCTACCTGGAATACGTTTACCGGCCAATCGAGCGCCTAATCGAAGGACCAGAACATGTTCGTTCGCGTCGCAACGCCGGGCCATGGACTATGGATCGAACGTGGAGATGGGGGCTTCGATTTGTTGTCTATCTCGCAATATCCCTCGCTCTTGCACACGTATTCCTTGCCTACTTTGTCGGGTGGTCTGAGCTCGGCACTTGGCTTCTGCGTTCACCACTTGAGCATTGGGGTTCGTTCGTTCTGATGGGTGGTACAACAGCCCTCATTATGTTCGATTTCGGATACTTCCGCGAACAGATGTGCACAATTGCATGTCCGTACGCGCGGATGCAATCCGTACTAGTTGACGAAGATTCGATGATCGTTTCATACGATCCGAACCGCGGCGAAGAACGGGCTAAAAGAGGAAAGAAAGCTCTTCGGATGGAGGAGGCTGGAGAGATCCCGGCACAAGGAGACTGCATCGACTGCTTTGCTTGTGTTCGAACGTGCCCAACCGGGATCGACATCCGCGACGGACTGCAGATGGAATGTGTGGCGTGTACTCAATGCGTTGACGCCTGCGACTCAATCATGGACAACATCGGCAAGCCGCGTGGCTTAATCCGATACACATCTGAACACGCCCTCGCCGGAGTCCCGACAAAAAAGCTTAGGCCGAGAACAATTATCTATCTCGTTCTTATCGGACTGGTTTGGATTGCGTTCGGGCTGACCCTCACGTCACGCAACGCGTACGACATCAACGTCGGCCGTGTTGTCGGCAGTACGTACGACACGCTGCCGGACGGACGGATCTCCAATCGACTTCGTTTTCGTGTTCGGAATCAAACTGGCGCAGCGTCCAGTTATTCCGTCTCGGTGCTGGACCCTGCCAATGCCGACCTCCAGGTCGCTGGTGCAACCCCAATTCAACTTGAACAAGGCGAAATGGCTCGTATTGAAGCCTTTGTGTTCTTGCCAAAATCTGAAATCGTAAATGGCGTTCGAGCTACCACGCTGATGTTCGAGTTTGCGGATGGGCAGACCGAAGAAGTCGAGTTCACCCTTATCGGCCCGTCAAACTAGATGAGCTAGCGTCGCGTTCAGTTGGTTAGCGACTCCAAAATCGAGACAAGACTATGAAGCGTATTCCTGCAAATGTAGCGTGGCCTCTCGTCATTGTCCTGCTGCTGCTAAGTAATATTGCCATTGCAGTTGGGACATTGGTTGCGGCAAACCTGCGCGGCGGCGTCCAGGTTGTACCGGACTACTATTCAAAAGCGGTTGCCTGGGATAGCCTTGCAACAGTTCAATACGCGTCGAATCAGCTCGGTTGGATGGCTGAAGTTGAAGCTGACCGCCCTGCGGAGACCGTTTCCGTTTTCATTAACGACAGTGCAAGCCTACCTGTGGAGGGTTTGGCCGTTGCGTTGACTCTTTCCCGTCCGCAGAAGTCGCTACCGATCGGGTCGTTCGAGCTCAAGCCTTCAGAGAAACCCGGTGAGTATCGAGGTTCGATGATCCGGTTTAACGGAGTCGGACTCTACGACCTCTCCATTACTGCAGCGCAAGGAGATAACTTGTTTGTCGATGTAATACGTCTCGACGTTCGCTAGATGGAAGTCAACGATTCAGATCGTTCCCTTTTTGGCTTTGGCGATGGCAACTCGGATCGCCAGGACATTCCTGCGGGCGAATGCTGGCATTGTGGCTTACCCGTGAAGTCTCGCCGACTACGTCGCCGTTCCGTAGACGATCTGCCGAAGAATGGC
>CBDTVC010000391.1:0-4054 GCA_965363925.1 uncultured bacterium
TGCGCCGATAAACCGGCGGGCTGCCACGTCCGTCACTGCGGGGCTTGGAAAAGCGAGGCTTGGAAAAGCGAGGCTTGGAAAAGCGAGGCACTGCAGGCAAAGTGTCCGCTGCGCTAAACTAGCCGCGTGGCAATTGAATGAATTGCATCGATGATCCGCAAGATTTCTTCTTCCGTTGTGTAGCAGGCGCAGCCAATGCGGATCAAACCGTCGATACCGAGCTTTTCGACAACCGTAGTAGCATAGAAATCACCATCCGAGACAAACAAACCCTTCGTGGCCAATTCGCGGCAGACTTCCGTGGCAGAAATGCCGGCAACGGTACACGAAATTGTGGGTGTTCGCGGCTGACTGTCGTCGTTAGGAGGCGGGCCGTAGGCCGTAACGCCTTTGATGGCGTCGAGTCCGTCCCAGAGCATACCGGTAAGCTGCGCGCCAGCTTGGTGTAGTCCGTCGAACGCTCTCTGCAGGTTGGCGCGTGTGGCTGGTCCAATCTCGGATGGGTTATCCGATCCAAGCGCAGCCAGGAAGTCGATTGCTGCCCCGGCGCCAACGATACCCTCGTGGTTCAGTGTGCCAGTTTCGATCCTCTCGGGAATGGTGTCTGGGGCCGGAATCAACTTCGGCACGTCAAGCGTCGTCAATTCGTGACTCTTACCGAAAAGTATTCCGACATGCGGACCGTAGAATTTGTAGGCTGAGCAGGCAAGGAAGTCGCAGTCAATCGCCCGAACGTCTGGGAGGTTGTGCGGAGCAAAATGAACGGCATCCACAAACACCTTTGCTCCGACTGCGTGCGCAAGTCTGGTTGCTTCCGCAACGTCGGTGATGGTACCGAGCGCATTCGAGGCCGCTCCAATTGCAAGTACCTTTGTCTTTGTCGAGATGTTTGCTTGGAGGTCATTCCAGTCAAGCTGTCCCGACTTGGGTAGCATCTTGGTGTGCCGGATTGTTACTCCGCGTTCTTTCGCGAGAGCCGTCCATGGTGCAATATTGGCGTGATGATCGAGATCTGTCACGACTATCTCGTCACCTGGGACAAGGCTGCGGCCAAGCGCCCGCGCCACGTGAAACGTGAGGGTTGTCATGTTTGCTCCGAACGCGATTTCGGCCGGCGTGCAATTCAGGAACGTCGCGGCGGACTGGCGCGCTGCCAGCAAAGCCTGATCGGTTTCAACGCTCGAGGGATAGACCCAATGTGTGTTGGCGTTGTGATGATATAGGTAGTCAGCCATCTGCTCAACGACATGCGTTGGGACTTGGGTACCGCCTGGTCCGTCGAAGTAGGCAACTGGATAACCGTTATGCATCCGCTTGAGTGCCGGGAAGGCATTACGGATATGGACAAGGGTTTCGGAATCCAGCGTTGCAGTTTTCATGGCTAGGTTGTTAGGGGGATTGTTTGCTTGAATGCCAGAGGTATTTGTCGGCATGTATATGTTGTGCCGCGATCGCCAGAATCGATTAGGTTAAAACCGGGGAGGAGGATTGGTGGACCCCGCCCCAAAAGACACCACAACCTACCCCAATGGCAACCCTGCATTACGCCTCCGTTCTATCGGAACCCGTCGCTAACGTAATCATCTTTTTCATCCACCGGCGGAGACTTTGACAGCTTCGCCTCCGTCTCAATCTCGGCCGGTACTAAACTTTGTATCGAAACGTTTCGGCCAAAAACGCCTTCCAGCAATGGCGCAGCTTGTCTCTTCGATTCCCAAAGTTCAACGGCCGGGTACTCATCTGCGACAAGACTTATCGACAGCTCATCATCCGTCCACGAAACAAGCACATCCGTTACGATCGAATTTCTGCCGCGCTCCAGGAACTCAGCCAAACGAAGTAACGAAGCCATAACACGAAGAACCTGCTCGTCGCTATTCCTTAACAATGGCGAGAATTCGCCTTGCGACGGACGCCCTTTCCGATGGTAGAGCGCCGCCAACGCGATCAATGCAGTTTCACGAACACTGAAGCCGGCAATTCCATTGCTCTGAATCAGGTTTGCGGAGTGTCGATGGTGACCTTTATAGCCGATTGCAGTACCGATGTCGTGCAGCAACGCTGCAGCCTCCAACAGTTCGCGGATCTCGAGTCCCAATCCATGTAGCGGCGCCATCTGATCGAATAACCTGAGCGCCAAATATCGCACATGATTGGCGTGAACCTTTTCGTATCCGTACATCCGCGCCAGGTTCAGCACGCCAAAACGACGGACATCCGCCACAACGGGCGTCTCAAGATGTGACCAGAATTCCTCGAAAAAGAGTCCCTCGCGGAGCCCGTTAACCGAAATGGCCACCTCATCGCAACCCAGGTGCCGAACCATCCGATTCAGAACCAGCGCTCCCGCCGTGATGATATCAGCGCGGTCAGAATTAAGACCGCTGATACGTTCCCGCTTGGCGACGGACAATCGGGTCAGCTGACGCACACTTGCGCGGACAGATTTCTTCGTCAACGAGAATCCCTGCAAACTATCAACGGGCACGTTGGCGCGTGCCAGCTCTACGTAAGCCAGGTTCCGGATTGTGCCTCCCATGCCCACGACCGTCTCCTTTCCAGAAGGCTGAAGCCACGGAAGGGTGGCCAGCTGCTCGTCCACAAACTTCTCAAGTGCCTTTCGATCAGCGTTACTAATGGGGTCGCTGCTGACGAACGTTTCCGTTAGTCTAAGTGCACCCAACGGCAGCGCCTCGCCTTCCACAAACGCTCCGTTTTGGATGCGACTGATTTGTGCACTACCGCCACCGATGTCGATAATCCAACCATCGTCAACGCTTATGTTATTCAGAACGCCAAGACATCCGTAGTACGCTTCTTCGCGACCAGAGAGCACGCGCAAAGAAATACCTGCTTCATTTGACGCACGCTCCAGAAACTGTGCGCCGTTGCTGGCGTCGCGCACTGCGCTCGTTGCTGTCGCGATGATCTTGTCTACAGATGCGCTGTCGCAGTATCGCTTATACAAACGCAGCGTTGCGACGGCTCGGTCCATGGACGCCTGACTCATTCCGGCCGAGGTCATGCCTTCGCGTAACCGAACCATCTCCCGAATCTGGTCCACCAACTTCCACGTGTATCCAGCCGTCGACTGGAAAACGACCATCCGGCACGTATTGGATCCTAAATCTATTACAGCAATTCGCAAAGCGGTCAACTAGTTCAAGTACTCTGAGGGAATTGGTACTTCTGGCGATTCTGACTGCCAGAAAATCGTGACGATCCACCATCGGTCTCCATCGTGCATAAGCTGGAAGCTATTAATACCACGTGCAAACGGTTCGACATCATCTGCATTTCGCCGCGATTCGTACGTGCTAAAATGGTGTGCGATCGACCCGAATGTCTCCGTCTTTCTGGCGAGTTCAACTTCAAAGAATCCATTCTCGAAGAAATACGCGTCAACCATCTTGGGGTAGTCTTCAACCGACATGGGGTTCAAACGGTTCGGTTCGCCAGGCCGAACCCCGAGTGGAATTAATCGCGCACCAGGCGCAAACAGCGTCTTGAAGAAATCCCAGTCACGTTGTTGTCCTGCGGGTCCGGAGATTGTTTCGTACACCGCAGCCGTAATTGCGTCGATCGACGCGTAAGCGGCTTCCTGGTTGTTCGCCGTGGTCTGCGCAGTGCTGGTCTGGACCGCGATGGTCCACGAAGCAACAAGCAGAGCGGCGGACATTGCAAATCTCTTCGTCGTATTCGATAAGGAGTGTATCATTTCACGTTGGATTCGGTTGCGGGCGGGTCGGCCAGGATCGATGTGGTGACTAAGGAGTCGAGTCTAGAGGTAGCGGTTGCGGATTACGTCTAAGTGATGCCATTGGTGTCCAGCCACAATAAATGCGAGCGCCCGAACGGAAAAAGGGCTATCCGAGGCCATTCCCGACAAGCGCATTTGTTCAGCCGTTTGCTGTCGGAAAAATGACAGAGATGAATGTCTTACGAGAGCGAGATCCGACGCCAAGTCTGTTAACGGAATCTGGTCTGCGCCTGCGTTGGCGACGTAAGTGTTCTCGTCGAACCCGGCAAGCGGCGTCTCGTCGCCGCGCGACAT
>CBDTVC010000392.1:0-4051 GCA_965363925.1 uncultured bacterium
TTTTTGCCTGAACTGAAAAATGTTGCATTTGCGCTTCCAGAAGTTGGCACAGTATCCACGCCGGTACACACCCGATTCGGCTACCACTTGATTCGACTCGACCAGACCTTTGAGCGCAAGACCCTGGACGAGTCGTACGAGGAGCTGAAGACTGCTGCTGCGCGCACCCCACGAGCGACAATAGGTGAACTCGTGTTTGCGGATTCAGTCCTGTCCGCTGCTGGTGTCACCGTTGACTCGACACAGATTTTTTCAATACTGGCCGACTTGATGCCTGACTCTCTGACGGCGCTGTCTGGTACAGATAACATTCCGCAGGCAGACGTTGTGGTAGCAACAGTCGGTTCATCTCGGTTTACGCTGGGCGACTTCGTTAATTCCGCGACGTGGAGACGCTATCGAGCAGTTTTGAACAAGTCGGCGAAAGAAATCCAGCAAACGGCTTTGCGCGATTATATGCGGGACCGCGCAATCGACCACGAAGTATCTGCTCTCGAAGAAAACGACTTCGAGTTCAGGCGAACGATGAATGAGTTCCGCAATGGTATCCTGCTGTTCCGCTTAATGGAAGACTCCGTTTGGACTGCCGCAGCAACGGATACTGTTGCATTGCAATCGGAATACGACAAAGACCCGTCGCGATTTACCTACTCTGATCGGACGCGCCTTGTTACGTATTTCAGCACGAACAAAGCACCACTCGGCGCCGTGCTCGCGGGGCTTGACGCCAAGTCTCTCAACACGGTTTCTGACTCTGTTATGTCGGAGATACGCGTCGACACCACGCTCCTTTCAGGACAGTCGAATTCCATTTACGACCGTGGCCTTGAACAGCCAGTTGGTGGCAATACGGGAATTCTGGCGTACAATTCCGGATCGATCATCATTGTTAATGACGGTATCGAGACAGCCCGTGGCAAGACCTTTGATGAGGCACGAGCCGAGCTAATCAATATTGTTCAGGAGGCGCGGGAAGAAGCCCTTGTGACGCGCCTTCGGGCCAAGTTTGACGTTTCGACTTTTCCCTCTCACTTGATTGGGGCCTTCAGTGGTGCCGACCAAGTGAATGAATAGCTCGCCACATGGGGCGACGCTGGCGTTTGCGTTAGTCCTTGCCGGAGCAGGCTTTGTCGTAGGGTGTAGTCCGTCAGTAGCTGACGAACCCTACGTCGCAAGAGTCGGTTCGGATTACCTGTATGAATCGGACCTCATCGCAGCGTCGAATGGTCTGCCAGATGCGACAGGAGATACTAACGCGAGACAGCAGTTTGTTGATCGCTGGGTTTCCACCGCTCTCCTTGCACAGGAGGCGGAGCGAATCGGACTTGCAACCGATCCCGCGGTTCAGCGGCTGGTCAATGACAACAGGCGGTCCATCTTGGCATCCGCCGTAGTAGATTCCGTCTTTGATGAGACGCTTGAGGCGGCAAAGGAGTCAGCAATTATCGACTACTATGAAGCCAATCGCGACCGACTTAGGATTCGTGAACCGTACGTACGGATCCGATATCTTGAATCAACAGATCGGTCCAAGGTTGAGGAGGCCAGGCGGATGCTTCAACGGGCGCTGCGTGGAGCTGGAGTCGATTCGCTATGGCAAGGAATTGTGCATGAGTATTCGGATGATCCTGAAGGCTCCCTGTTTTTGTCATCGAATTACTTCCCTGAAAGTAGGCTTTTCGGCACACAACGCGTCGTTCGCGACCGTCTACAGCAACTGGGAAATGGGCAGCTCTCGCCTGTACTCGAAGGCAATGATGCGTATCATGTCATCCAGCTTGTCGATCGTCAAGACAGCGGAACGGTTCCAGAACTCGATTGGATACGAGATGACCTCGGGCGACAGAGGGAACAACAGACACAGAAAGAGACCTACGCACGACTTGTTCAGCGACTTCGGGCAGCGGCAGAATCCAGGAATGAAGTGGAAACGAAGAAATTTGAGTGACCCTGGCCGTCTTAATAGCAATAACATGACTGGCCAGACGTTCTTGTCTTCTGGCTTCCATCGAAAATCAATCATTCCCGCTTAGTGACCTTTCAACCCCTGTTGCCCCGACTCAACCGCCTGACAGTGAAGTTCTCCGCATTCGTATCAATGCTTCTGGTGGTCGGCGTCGTTTCTCCACCGATTGTGCAGGCTCAAGACGCGAAAGTCGTTGACGAGATCGTTGCCATTGTCGACGACAATATCCTACTCAGATCTGACGTAAACGGTCTGATCTTTAACCTGCTTCAGCAGCAGAGCATTGAGTACCAGGAGGGAATGTTTGAGGAAGCCCTGGACAACTTGATCGGTCAAAAGGTATTGGCGACTCACGCGCGCAGAGATACGAACCTCACGGTCCCTCCCGACGAAGCAGACATGCTGCTTCAGCAACGAATTGATCAAATGGCAGGCTCTGTTGGAGGCCAGGCTGCGCTCGAAGAGGCTTACGGCAAAACTGTTCTCGAGCTGAAGAGTGACCTGCGCCCGGACTTCATGGATCAGCTTTATGCAGATCGATTCCAGCAATCGAAACTGGCGAAGATCCGGATAACGCCTGATGAAGTATCGGATTGGTTTGCGCAAATCCCGTCTGACTCGTTACCGGAAGTACCGGAATCTGCACGAATCGCCCATATCGTGAAGTTTCCCGAACCTACTGCGGCGGCACGGGAAGACGCCATGTTCATCATGACGACCATCCGTGATTCGATCGTCACCGGAGGCGGAGATTTCGAAGACCTGGCACGTGCCTTTTCTAACGATCCTGGCTCCGCCGAAAATGGTGGCCGATACGCGGGCGTTCGCATTTCCATCTTCGTACCCGAGTTTGCTGCCGTTGCCTCGCGCGTACCGATCGGCGACGTAAGCGAGAGCTTTGAAACGCAGTTCGGACTCCACATCCTCCGCGTTACTGCACGTCGCGGAGACGTCGTGGATCTAAACCAAATTCTTGTCGAATTTGATCGGGATAAATTCGACGCGTCCAATGCAACCCAGGAACTCTCAGCATTACGCGATTCGGTTGTTACCCACAGCGCTTCGTTTGCAAAACTGGCTCGCGAATACTCGGAAGAGCCCGTCTCAGCTGCAAATGGTGGTCGTGTTTCTGACCCTCGTTCAGGTCAACGTTCGCTTTCGATTGACGGACTTGGACCTCTCTGGCGGAGCACGATCCTTTCGATTGAGCCCGGCGAAATCAGCGAGCCGTCAGAGGTGAAGCTCGTCGATGGGCGCGCAGCGTATCACATCGTGTTACTTCAGGAGCGGATACCGACCCATACGGTGTCCATTTCGACTGACTACGAACTGATCTCAAATTTTGCGCTGCGAGAGAAACAGTCACAAGAACTTGGTCAGTGGCTAGACCAACTGAAAAAGGACGTGTACATTGAGATCCGATGACGGAGTTTGCGTTCTTCGGACCGACCGACCTTTCATTTACTAAGAATCAGGACGACAAAGACCCGGTACATGGCAAACGATTCGCAAGCGAAAGATGCATCGCAAACCCTTCATGCTGTACAGAAGAGCTTTGAGGCTCTCCGGGGTGAAGTCGGAAAGGTGATCGTCGGTCAGGACGATGTAATTAAGCAGATCTTTGTTTGCTTGCTCTGCCAGGGACATGCCCTGTTGGTCGGCGTTCCCGGTTTGGCGAAAACGTTGCTCGTACGCACCGTGGCCGATGTTCTTGATCTATCATTCAATAGAGTTCAGTTTACCCCGGATCTGATGCCGAGCGACATCACAGGTACCGAGATCCTTGAACAGGACGCGACAACTGGTAAGCGCTTCTTCAAGTTTATCCACGGCCCGGTGTTCGCCAACGTTGTCCTCGCTGACGAGATTAACCGGACGCCACCGAAGACACAGGCGGCACTACTGGAAGCGATGCAGGAACAACACGTTACTGCCGCTGGAAAGGAATACAGCCTACCATTACCGTTCTTTGTTCTTGCAACTCAGAATCCCATTGAACAGGAAGGCACGTATCCGTTACCTGAGGCCCAACTCGATCGATTCATGCTGAACCTATGGCTCGATTACCCAAGCTTCTCTGAAGAG
>CBDTVC010000393.1:0-4045 GCA_965363925.1 uncultured bacterium
TTGAAGAATCGGGCAACATGGTCTGCTCTTCGGCATCCAACAGTCCGCCAAGAAACTCGCGATACTCTTGATTGGTGACTTCATAGCGATCAATCTTGAAAGACGAAACCGTGATTCGCTTGAATCCAGCCGTCTGCAATGAAAGCGGATCTTCGTCAGCCAGTCCCATGATGAACATCCCATCAGGCACTGTGGACATCCTTTCATCAATAAGTGCTCGTCGGGTGCTTCGCGTGCCAGCGCTCGAAAGCGACTCCACGGTGCGTCGGGTTACCTTCGGGGTCACTGGGGCGCTTTCGACTGCATCACCACTTGTTCGGTCAGCCGACGATGTGTCAGGGACATCATTCTTGGCCAAAGTCCGATTCCGTTGTCCGAAGAAGCCCTTTGGAATTCGATACGAAACGCCGAGATTTGGTGCGATGCCGAAAACAGTGCGCGACGTCCCTGATTGATCGCGTGCAACAGTCCACATGCCTGCGGTCTCAACATGAACAGCCCAGTGTTTGTCCAGTTTGTACTGAATGCCCAGGCCTGCCGGCACGATTGACCGGAAATCATCCGAAGCGAAGAGTAGACCGAAACCTACAAACGCATACGGCTCAACTTTGAGCGATGGAAGCGGTCGGAAGCGCAGGGCTGCGTCGATCGACGGCTCCGAGACGATCGTGACGCTCGACTGCAGTTCGAAGTTCTTTGTAAGCGGTACCCGTGCCCCTACCTGCAGAGAAGAGTAGTTTCCGCGAACGACGCTGACATAGTCAGCCTCGTTAAACACACTGCCGCCATTCATAAATACGGTTTGCGCAGTGGACGGATTGGCGTAGAAGCAGACGGAAAAGCCCGCTGCGACTACAGCAGCAAACGAAAAGTATTTCCTGACCATTTTCATCTTAACTCGTTTCTGAATGTACCGCCTCTTGGCGATGTCAATCTAATCTCGGCCATCAGGACCGTGCCGACAGGTTCAATGCCGAGCCAACTTTGCTACCAACCTTTCAATTGGGAACGCGGAATCCAATACTGATAACACCGAGAACATCGTTATTGCTGCCAGACGCTTTACCATCCAACAGGTCACTGGCAGAAAATCGCAAACCGACTCTCACCCTTTCTTGAATAATCACGCCGATGGGGATTGTAAAAGCAAGTCGATTGCCCTCTGTGGCTTCTCCATCCAAAACAGCGGATGGTGACATTCGGGAATACTTTGAACGGACAACCGCCGGTCCGACTCCCATATAAATGCCAATTAAGCTCGAAGGCACAATTCGTGCCATGAGGTCTATGCTGAGCATATCATGAGCGCCATCGACAAACTCGTTTGTGCCTCGTACTCGGTTGTAGTGCAGTTCGGCACCCATTCCGATAGCTCCACCAAGGTGCTTGTCCACGCCGGCAAAGATTGTCAAATGAGCGCTACCGACAAATACAGGAATATTGCTCGCCGGATTGCCATCAAGATCGCCGGCATATAAACCCAGACCGGTTCCAACAGTAAAGCCGTCGAAAAATCGTCCCGACTGGCCAGCGGCCGATCCAGCAAACGACAACAATATGGCAACAATGGTGCCTTTGGATAATAGTCTGGTGAGCATTCGGACGTGTATCAGCTGAAAGTTGTTGGGCAGAACGGTAGGTGGACAAGCGCCGATAGCGGGAGTTGTTCCTGCTAATTGCATTGGATGCACTTAGCGCCTGTGGGATCCGTGGGAAACCGTACTCTTTGAGTCATCGGTAATCTGGGCCCTCTCTTTAACTGGCTCAGCGATGCAAGCCAAAGTCCATCAAGGCCCTTGGAATGACAGAAGATATTACAATGAGCGTTTCGGGATGCGTCCTTCACCATATCGTTACAGTTGGCACATATTCCTCACACAAACAGATCGGATTCTTCTCGAACTCTTCTAGATGACTTGGTTTCGGCATCACTCCGCGTTCAATTGCCGGGTCTTTTTTGCACGCTTGTCCGCATTTGGCCCTGCCGCCTCATGGTGTCGCGATTGTAAATCGACCTGCGCAGGTTCACCACGACGACCACGACCGATCAAGCGAACGATACTGTATCGCTTCTGCCACGTCATTTACAGCAATACTTGTTCGATGATCAAGATCTGCGATAGTCCGACTCACCTTGAGAATCCGTTCGAACGCCCGGGCACTTAGCCCAAGCGACTTTGCCGCTCCACGTAGCAGGCGTGCACCTTCTCCATCCAACGCGCAATACCTTCGCACATCTCGCGGACCAATCTGAGAGTTGCTGTAAACGCCCTGGAGCCCAGAGTAGCGGTCCAATTGAACGGCTCTGCAGTCTGTTACCCGGGCTTGCACCACCGCTGAAGCCTCCGTCCCACCTTTCCCCAACCGTTCGATCGAAACCGGAGCAACCTCAACATGGATATCAATTCTATCAAGCATTGGTCCTGATATGCGAGACAAATACCGTTGGACGCCTACCGGCGAACACGCACACTCCCGGTCAGGATTTGTACGCTGCCCACAGGGACATGGATTCATACTTGCGACCAGCATGAACCGCGCAGGGTAAGACACGCTCAACTTGCTCCGACTGATGACGATTCGGCCCTCTTCGAGTGGCTGGCGGAGCACTTCGAGGACGGAACGTTTAAACTCTGGCAGCTCGTCCAGAAACAACACGCCGTTGTGAGCGAGAGAAATCTCGCCTGGCTTAGGATTCGAGCCGCCGCCGCAAAGGCCCGCGTCCGAAATTGTATGGTGCGGCGATCGAAAAGGTCTACTCCGGATGAGACCTCTGATACGGTCGCTGCGAGCAAACTCTCCGTACGTCGCCCTCCCCTTCACCGAGTGAATCTTGGTCGTTTCGAGGGCCTCTTTATCGGATAGAGGCGGAAGTATTCCGACAATGCGTCGGGCCATCATGGTCTTTCCTGTACCGGGCGGCCCAATGAAGAGCAGATTGTGTCCGCCCGCGGCAGCGACCTCGATCGCGCGCTTCGCGGCAGGCTGGCCGGTAACGTCACGAAAGTCGAGGACCGAATCGCGTTTAGCCGGTTGCGGTTGATGGCCCGCTTGACTAAACGGCTTTCTGACTCCCTCCAAGACGTCGACGGCTTCCCGTAGGCTTCGAACTCCAAAGACTTGAAGTTTTGCAACGACCGCCGCCTCCTCGACATTCTGCATCGGAACGATAACGCCTCGGAACCCGAGATCCGCAGCTTCGAGTGCCATCGAAAGTACCCCGTTCACTGGCCGAACGGAACCATCGAGTGCGAGCTCTCCGAGCACAAAGAAATCGTCAAGCCGCTTGAAACAATCGTCCTTCACGGTCGCAGCGAGAAGCCCAATTGCAATCGGCAAATCAAAGCCAGCACTTTCTTTGCGAAGGTCGGCCGGCGCGAGGTTGATGGTTACCTTGCCATAGACCGGAGCAAATTCCGAACTGGATATGGCAGACCAGACCCGATCAAGCGACTCTTTGACCGCTCCATGCGGTAGACCAACCACTCGATATTTAGGGACGCCGTGTTGAACATTCGTCTCTATTTGAATCGGTACTGCGTCAACGCCAACCGTCGTCGCGCTCCAGACTCTACTCAGCATTTCTCACTCTTTGTTTTGGACCGGAACTTCTTCCAAAACAAAGACACCGACACCGTCGGCTATATAACGCTAATCAGAAAATTACCAGTCTACCGATTCAGGTAGCACGCCAACCGTGTCACGCCCAACAAACTGGGTCGTGGTTACTCGATCCTTCGTCGGTCCATTTTCGAGCTTCAAAACGCCGCGCGGACAAACGGCAGAACATATTCCGCATCCCACGCACGAGGCCCTCACAATGTTTTGTCCCTTCTGCGCGTAGGCTCGGACGTCAATACCCATTTCACAATACGTTGAGCAATTACCACACGAGATGCATTGGCCCCCGTTTGTCGTTATCCGGAATCGGGAAAAATACTTCTGAAGCAGTCCGAGAGTTGCCGCCATCGGACAGCCGAACCGGCACCAAACACGAGAGCCCATCAGCGGGTAGAATCCAACACCAATAACGCCGGAGAAGATG
>CBDTVC010000394.1:0-4041 GCA_965363925.1 uncultured bacterium
AACACCGGTTCTTTCAAGTTTCGCGGTGCCTTTACTGCTATTTCGCTACTGCCGTACAAAGAAAAGCAGCGTGGAGTGTTGTCCTATTCTTCGGGCAATCATGCTCAAGCCCTGGCGCGAGCCGGCCAACTGCTTGGTGTTGCAGTAACGATCATTATGCCATCAGACGCTCCCGCCGTAAAGAAGGCGGCAACCCGTGGATACGGAGCAACCGTCATCGAATACGATCGAGGCGAAATTACACGGGAGCAACTAGCTGGAAGACTTTCTGAGGAACGAGGACTTCCAATAATCCCTCCCTACAATCATCCAAACATTATCGCTGGTCAGGGAACCGCAATCCGGGAATTACTGCTCGACCAACCTGACCTCGATACCATCCTCGTTTGCTGTGGAGGCGGGGGATTGCTTTCTGGATCAGCCATTTCCACTAAGGCGCTGAGGCCTGAGTGCAGAGTGATCGGCGTCGAACCGGAAAAGGCGGATGACGCCGCGCGAAGCTTCAATACAGGCACGCTGCAGACGGTACACAATCCGGAAACGATTGCAGATGGTGCGCGAACGCCTAGCCTCGGAACGATCACGTTCCCAATTGTACAGCAGTATGTCGATGCATTTGTGACTGTATCGGAGAAAGCCATTTACGATGCGATGATATTTGCCATGCAGCGCATGAAAATCGTCATCGAGCCGACGGGCGCTTTGGCCTTCGCCGCGGTTCACAGCGGCGCTTTTGCTGCTCCGGGGCACCGGGTCGGCGTCATCGTCAGTGGGGGGAACCTCGACATCGAGGGACTCACCAGCCTCCGAACCGCAGCTGGGTATCCAGCGTGACGGAACGCCTTCCGATTTCTGCCGGGACGGATATGAAAGACTCAAGATTTGATTGCACCTCTCTGGCAAATGGATAGTTCGCCCGGCAACCTTGGCATTGACGTAGGGCCAATCAAGGCGTACCTCGATCCGTTGGTCACACAATTCGAAACGGTCAGGTTCATTGATGACGACCCGATTTCTGTTCCACATGCCTTTGACAGCCGCGGAGACCAGGAAGTGATTGGTTTGTTTGCAGCGCTTCTCGCGTGGGGACAGCGGCGGACTATTCTCGCAAAGATGGCTGATTTGTGTGAGCGAATGGACAACCAGCCGTTCAATTTTGTCGCGAACTTCAACGTCGACCGCGATGCCGAAAGACTAATTGGTTTTAAACACCGGACGTTCAACGCGTCCGACGCTGTCTGGCTGATTGGAAACCTAAGTTTGGCGCTCCGAGAACACCGATCGATTGAGGCACTGTTTAACGTGCAGCCTGAGCATGACCACATTGGTCCGGGAATTGAACGGTTCAGCTCCCTGATTCTAAACCCTGAATTCGGGACGCCAAACCGGCTCCGCAAACACGTGGCCCGTCCATCAACCGGCAGTGCCTGTAAGCGGCTCTCGATGTACGTCCGTTGGATGACTCGACCGGGCCCGTTTGATCTCGGACTTTGGAAATCAGTATCTCCGAGACAGTTGATTGCACCCTTGGATGTCCACTCAGGACGCCAGGCCCGTGAGTTGGGTCTTCTTCGGCGAAAGGCAAACGATTGGCGAGCGGCTATTGAATTAACGGAATCCTGCCGTCTGTTGTCGGCGTCAGATCCGATTCGCTACGACTTGGCGCTGTTTGGAATTGGGGCGAACAGGCTTACGATCCCTTCGGAGCTTTTGATTGGATCGGGTCCAAACCATCCAGGTTGACGTGGCACGACTCTGGGCATTGACCGTCGCCTCCTAAAAGAAGCTGGTTGATTGATAATTGCCTGGACCGCCACAATGCTGCAAGCACCGCCGGTATGCGCCGGTATGCGCCGGTATGCGCCGGTATGCGCCGGTACGCGTCAAACAAGTACGTCTCGGACAACGGTTCCGCTAACATCGGTCAGCCGAAAATTGCGCCCCTGGAACGCGTAGGTCAGCTTTTCATGATCAAGTCCCAGGAGATGGAGAATCGTCGCCTGAAGATCATGTACGTGTATCCTTCCACTCACTCCATCGTAGCCAATCTCATCGGTCTCGCCGTAAGTAATGCCGGACTTGACACCCGCGCCCGCCATCCACATCGTAAAGGCTTCGCCGTGGTGATCCCGTCCCTTAAACGGATTGCTCTTTCCACCCCGATTCTCCTGCATCGGTGTTCGCCCAAACTCACCGCCCCAAACCACAAGAGTGTCTTCGAGCAAACCGCGCTGCTTCAGATCCTGAATAAGCGCGGTCATCGGCTGGTCGATCTCCTTGCAACGTTCCAGAAACCCGCCGTGCAGGCTTTCAAAATCGTTACTGCCGTGCGAATCCCATCCGCGATGAAACAACTGAATAAACCGGACACCACGCTCAGCCAGTCGTCTTGCCAGTAGACAGTTGTTTGCAAAAGAGACCTCCCCGGGCGAAGTCCCATAAAGATCATGAATGTACTCGGGCTCCTCGTCAATATTTGTCGCCTCCGGAACGGTCATCTGCATCTTGAAGGCCAACTCGTACTGCGCAATCCGCGACAGGATTTCGGGATCACCTGCCTCCTCGTAAGCCTGTTGATTAATTTCATTAATCGTGTCCAGCGCATTCCTCCGAATGTCTCGACTAATTCCTTTCGGATTCGAGACGTACAATACCGGATCGCCTTTTGACCGCAGTTCAACACCTTGGTATTCGGAGGGTAAAAACCCACTCCCCCACAGACTCTTGCCACCGCTTGGTTGCGACTGTCCGGATACAAGCACTACATACCCGGGCAGGTTTTCGTTCTCCGTCCCCAAGCCGTACGTGACCCACGCTCCAAAACCAGGCCGACCAATTCGTGGGCTGCCAGTATGCACAAACAATTGGGCAGGCGCATGATTAAACTCGTCCGTATGAACCGCCTTGAGAAACGCTACGTCATCGACCGCTTCGGTAAATCGCGGCAGGAGTTCAGAGACCCATGATCGTGATTGACCGTACTGACCAAACGAAAACTGTGGACCCAGCATTTCTGGAACCCCTTCGATAAACGCAAAACGTTTACCCTCGAGCAATGACGGCGGACAAGCTTTGCCGTCGAGGTTCTGTAGCAGCGGCTTGTAGTCAAACAGTTCGAGTTGGGAGGGTGCACCAGCCATATGAAGAAAAATGACCCGCTTGGCCTTCGGGACAAAATGCGGCGACGGTGTGTGCAGGCCGAGGATCTCGTTTTCGACCCTCTGCCCACAACCAAGCATCCCTCCCAGAGCCATGGCACCAACACCCAGCGTACCTTGCCGCAAAAAATGCCGGCGCGTCAGCAGCTCCTGATGCCTTCTATGAAGCTCGTCGAGAATTCCCATTGGTTGTCGCCACTACGTTTGATGCTGTCGATCAAAAACCACAAGATTATTCGCTGCCGATTGTAAATGCCGCCGAAACGCTTAGCCCCTCATAATGAATTCGTCAAGATTCAGAATCACGTTTGCCACGTTAATAAGCGCGGCCCGTTCAATTTGAAGCACAACATCGTCGGGGTTGTCTGTCATCGGTGTGGGATCAGCGGTTGTGGCTTTGACGGCGCCTGACATCAAAACATCCAGATCAGGGCCCACACCTCCAGACGTAATGTCGATCAACAATTCCGAATCCAACCGATACGCATCAACGGCCTGATCGTAAAATTTCACCAGGCTTGCTAGCCGTTTGTCATCCGGGTCTCTCATGAAGGCGAGCCGGAATCCGAAACGCAATTTGTCACGTACGGATTCCTCGTCGCTCGTAAGCATGCGAATGGCCAATGCGTGCGCTGCTTCTACAAAAACAGGGTCGTTTAATGTGACAAGCGCCTGCAACGGAGTGTTTGTCCGGATTCGCCTCGAAACACAAAGCTCCCGGCTTGGAGTGTCAAACGTAATCATAGACGGGTACGGACTAACACGGCGCCAGAGGGTGTAGAGTGCTCTGCGGTACCGATCATCCCCAGCGTCCGTCTTCCATTTTGCAGCGTGCCGGATCACATTCCAAACCCCTTCCGGTTGGCACGGCATGACACTCGGT
>CBDTVC010000395.1:0-4037 GCA_965363925.1 uncultured bacterium
TTCCCGCTAGTAGTCGCAGACTCCGGATACCAGAATCTACACTCATCACTCACAGCCGACGCGTCTGGCAACCTGTGGGTTGCGTTTGCATCGAATCGGAACGACGCTCGTCGCGATCCTGCCTGGATGACGAAGTGGAGTTACGTTTACCGCTTTGATGGGCAGGTGTTGAGCGAACCGGCGGGGCACCGTCCGGACGTCGATGTATACAATGAACATGCGTATCAGGGATGGGAATTCCCGGCCGTTGGTATTGGAGATGACGGTACCGTTGTACTAGTCGGCCAATCCGCTCATTCAATCTTGGTGCAATCGTATTCGGGAGATTCATGGTCGGCCGCTCACACGATTGTTGAGCGAAAGTGGGGCTCGTGGAAGCCGCGTTGTCGAGTTGCTGGTAGCGGACCCATGTATCTGGTATCGATGGGTCTAAGCGGAGCTCAGATTCAGCGCATCGTGACGGGTGACAGTACTAATACACGCCTGGGGGATATTAGCAACGCTGCGGCGAGTGCTGATATCCACCGTGCGGATACCGACAGCGCGCACCCAACTAACGACCCGCTTCTCGTTCCGACCGGGGCACCGCTACCAGCCGTGCCCAGCATTGAAATTTCCACCGGCGACACGGTGAACATCCGAAGAAAAGAAGGCAGGCCGAGTATTGTCATGCCCGATGGGAGTCAACACAACATCTACTTTGGCGACTTGCACGCTCATTCTGCGTACAGCGACGCCGTCGGTGACGTGGACGAATTCTACCATCGATACCGCGACACCTACGGATACGACTTCGCTGCCCTCACCGATCACGATTACCTCGACGGCATCGAACTCAGCAACTCTGAGCTGCAAATGATCTGGAATCACGCAGATCGCTTCTCAACCGACGAGGAGTTCCTGGCTTGGTACGGATACGAATGGACTTCACCAGCCATCTCCGTTCACGCCGCGGAAGGGACCGCGGTTGGAGAAGGGCACCGGCACATATTGCACCCGGATAAGTCTGGTCCCCTCATCGGGTATGGAAACTCGGATTCAAACACGGGCGCAAAGCTGCTCGCAAAATTGAAGGGCATTCGTGCACTGGTAATTCCACACCACACTTCGTGGAGCGGCACGGACTGGGATGCTCACGACCCGGAACTTCAGCGTGTCGTAGAGATGGTTTCGGCGCACGGTCGGTTCGAGTATCCGGGCAACAAGCCAATCGGCTATCGTCGCGATCACACTCACGCGGATAAGACTGTTCTTGACGCACTGAATCGTGGATACAAGCTTGGGTTTGTTGGCGGCAGTGACAGTCACGGTTTGAGGTGGCACGCAATTGAGCTTGAAGGCCGGGCAAAGCATATTCCGCACGGCACACGAGTCGGTTACAAAGAGGATGCTTACCGAACCGGGATGACGGCGATCCTATCGGACAAACTGGATCGGCAGTCACTGTTTGACGCCATCTACGAACGGCGGTGCTATGCGACATCCGGTGTCCCGATCGTCCTCGACTTCCGGATTAACGGCGCGATAATGGGATCGGAGATCGTTACGAGCGACAAGCCCTTACTCACTGTCAACGTGGAAGGAACAGATGCGCTTCGCTCGGTTGAAATAATCCGATCCGGACATGTCTTTGGCGGCATGCAAATGCAACCCGGTGAAGGCATCGCCACGATTCAATTTGAGATGGAAGACACGATGTTGATTCCGGGCGAAGGGGCGTATTACTATTTGCGCGTTCTGCAGGAAGACGGCAACATGGCGTGGAGCAGCCCGATATGGGTTAGATACGAGAACTGACCGGGTCACCTCCCCGCTCGGTCTGTCTCCCGCGGATAGTGCGACCCAAGGCGGTCTCCGCTGTTTACACACGTCGGTGGTGAGCCTCAGAAAACGCCGCCAGAGCAGGCCAAACAACCGAAACCGCTGGTGACGTACTAGTTCTTGAAAACAGTCTCGTCGCTCATAACCCGAAGGTCGCAGGTTCAATCCTGCCCCGGCCGAAACTCGACGACCTCCAGGCATCGACGCCGCCCAACTCGCAGAACGGATCGTCACCGCACTCGACAACCGACCACCGCAGCTGCTCACTGCCACCCAACTCCTCAACCCCTAGCCCAAGCCCACAAAACAGAAAGAAATTCTCATGTCCAACAACGTGCTCCTGCTCGGCCGAACCGGCATCGTCCTCGACAACGTCGAATCCGCTCTCGACGTCACCAACGTCAATCTCTTTGCCGGGACCAGCCTCGACGACGTGGCCACCGTGATGGCCGCCAACCCCATCGATCACGTGATCATGGGCGCCGGCATCGACCTCGATACCCGCCTCGCCATCATCAAACACATCTTCGAGACTTCGAAGTCGACCACTGTGCACATGAAGGACTGGGACTCCGGACCCGCCGGCATGCTGCCCTTCGTCAACGGCGTACTCAACGGCCTGTCCGACACGCCGTGAACGAACCGGCCACCGGGCACCCAGCACCAGCTCGCCTCGTCGATGGCCCGGTTGGCTCGACGCTGCGCCGGCTCACCATCCCGATGGTGTTCGGCACCCTGGGCATGACAGTGTTCAACCTGGCCGACACCTTCTATGTCGGTCAGCTCGGCAAAGACGCGCCGCTATGGCATTCACGTTCCCCGTCGTGCTCGTCGTCGCCAGACTCGCGGGAGGACTGGGGATGGGCGCCTCAGCGGTAGTGTCCCGGGCCATCGGAGCGGGCGAAAGCGACCGGGTTCGACGACTCACCGTGGACGGCCTCATTCTCGCCGTCGTGGTCGTCGCCGTCGTGGCAGCCGGTGGTCTAGTCACCATCGATCCCGTGTTCGAAACCCTCGGCGCTGACGAATCGGTCATGCCCCTCCTGAAACCACATAAAGACGTTTCATAGTGCACACGAGCTAACGATTGCAGGTCATTTCTGCTTAATCTGTTCGGTATTGATCGTACAAACATCATCGCCAACCCGTGTCTACCGAATCCAAAAAATCCGGCTCCTTCGTCGTCCCGCCGGCCACAACCGAACGCGTCACATTCAAACTGGCATTCATTCTTTGTTGCCTGTTTCTCGGGACAGCGCTTACGGAAGCGTCCAGCGTTTACGTGCTGCCGCTAACGATTCAAAACTTCACGCCGAACCCGGTCTACATTGCACTTATTCTCGCATTGAATCCGCTCTTCGGAATCATCGCACAACCACTGGCAGGTCTGCTAAGCGACCGAATCTGGACGCCAGTCGGCCGACGTGCATTCTTGATGATTGTCAGTGCACCGATCGTTGCGGCCGCCTTGTTGTTTCTCCCGTTCGCCGCTGTTCTTTGGCACGTCGTCGTCTTGGTTGTCATCATTCAGTTCTTCCAGGACATTCTCTACGGATCCGACCAGCCACTTCTGGCCGACCTCGTACCGCCTGAACAGCGCACGTTCATGCTCGGTCTTGTAAAAGGTTTTGAGAATCTCGGTTTTCTTCTGGTCCTGTACGTCGGGATGCAACTAGTCGGCGCATACCGTGTCGAGCATGGCGTCGAACAGTACGGATTGCCGATGTACTATATCGCTGCCGGCGCACAGATCTTGCTCGTCATGATACCTGCGTTCTTTCTGAATGAGCGTCGGATCATCCGCGAAGCCAATGATCGGATGACGCCAAAACGATACATCCGTGACTTTGTTGAGCAACCGATGTTGCTTCGGATTGCGGCCGCCTATTCAATCCGCTCGTTCACTCGTACAGCCGTCGTCGGCTTCGTCGTTCTCTACGCTGTCAAGACGCTTGGATTCACCGAAGATCAGGTTGGGACTTCGTGGGGTCTCATGCCATTTGTCGCGCTCGTTCTTGGCATCCCACTTGGACTACTCGTCGAGCGATTTGCGAAGCACCGCGCCTTGCAAGTTGGGTTCTTGATTATTATCGCCGGATGCGCGCTTGGCTATTTCTCGACCTCTCCTCTGGCGCTTGCAGGCGTTGCACTGGTTTTCGGATGCGGGGACATGATTCTCGAGGTTACCCACAAAGCGTTTATGTCTGACCGGTATC
>CBDTVC010000396.1:0-4033 GCA_965363925.1 uncultured bacterium
TGGAGCGTACATTCGACACGTGAGCACTCAAAATGGGCGAGAACGCCGCTGGCGTGGCATTGCGGCAGGTAGGGGTGCCGTATCGATATGGTGGCGCATCGATAAGCGGTTTCGACTGCAGCGGACTGGTTCAATATTCGTACCGGGCTGCCGGGAAAAGCCTGCCGAGAACAACGGCTCAATTGTGGTCTGCGACGCGGACGGTAGACCGCAAAGACATACGCAAAGGTGACCTGTTGTTTTTCAGTATTGAGGGCAAGATGTCTCATGTCGGAATGTACCTGGGAGGCGAACGGTTTGTACATGCACCTTCGTCCGGGCGGACCGTGACGGTTGCTAAACTGAACTCGCCGTTCTATGCCAAAGCGTTTCTTCGTGCCGGGCGACCGAAGTAATTTTCGCTACACAGCCTCGTCGCTGACAATAAATACCTTCAGCTGTTTGGCCAGGCCGTTGCAGGCCTTGGTTTGCGTCCGAGCGATCAAGGGGATCGGCACGACCAGTGCGGGAAGAAATGACGTGCCGCTGTAGTCTGCCGTTACTGTGCCGGATGCTTCAGCCTTATTCAGGTCCCAAACAGTCGCCTCATAATCGGCATCATCCTGCCACCAGGCAAAACCGAAGCAGCCACCACCGCCTGGACCTGCGGCACAAGACAGACTGCCGCCCTGAGTGACTCGGTCAGTGTCGCCGTCGAGCCAAATAATATAGCGGACTCCCATGTTTTTCATGGCTCCGGGTACACCTGGTTTTTCCATCAAGGTAACAAGACCCTTCGTGTCAGCAGGGGCCGTTCGTGGTTCGAACCAGGGAAACAGCTTGTCGACAAACTCTTGTGTGGGAATGACTTTTAGAGCGCCTTTGCCGCGCCCCAGTGCACTTTCTACACAGTGTATGTACTTCGCTTCTGTTTCATTACCCTGATGATAACTCTTCGCCATAACAACGACCGATTCATCGGCACCGAGGCCTGTCGTTTCTTCGCGGGCATCTTCCACACGTGCGGAAATACAACCGCTGATTGCGGGTGCAAGTGCAAGTGCGAGAATTATCGTCAGCGTTCTAGTTGCGCTCATCGTCGATTCCTCCGATGGCAAAAATTCCAACAGGCGAGTTTTGCTGTGTTTCATTGTCAACAATGGTGGATGCATCATCGCCCGTCAAATCGACTGGGCCTTCAGCCAGCGTGGCAATTTTTGTCGACTTGTTCATCTGCAGAAGTATCAGGGCTGCGGCGTCGCGCATCGCTAGTACAGCGGCACGTTGCAGCGACCTGGATCCACCCATGCCCTCTTTTTGGCTCTTGCCGTAGGCGCTGACCGTCCAGGCTGAGGCGCTGTTGCCAGCGCTGTCGTAGACCTCGATGCGGTATCGAATCCAGACAGCGAAGGCGTCGGTCTTGCTCTGATTCGGAACGGAAAACTCGAAGCCTTCTATTTCCGGTTCGACGAGCGCATCAAACGTATGGTCAAGAGCATTGTCATCGGGCCCAAGAATTATGACTTCATCAAACATGAAGCCAAACAATTGTTCAAAAAACCGGGCGTTCGCTTCGCCGAGATTTATGCTCCAAGTCTCTTTACCCAGCACGTTCTCTTCGTGAACGAAGTTGTGAAAGTTACTAGGAATGCGGAGTGCAACGACCATCGGCAGGCTATCGATGTGCGGTTTCGGGATAGTCGGGTTATCGACAGTGACATTCGATGCGCATGCCGTCAGGAACAGAGCAAGAATGGCCGAGCCCTGTTTTATTATTTTTGTCGCGATCAAGTGGTCTAAATCCGAGCGGCCAAATTGGGGGGGTCTGCTATGTGAGAGCATCTCCGTGTGACATAGTTCCACGGAAATCGTACATTTGCAGATCCTGACCACTGTAGATCGGCGCACTTCCAAGTGCAAATGAAAGCGCAGTACCTGAAGGTCTCTCTAAACAGGTATAGAGGCGTTCTTGCAAGCATGATCAATTAATCCGAGTCGCATAAATGGCTAGACCTAAAATTCTCGTTTTTCAACATGTTCCGTATGAACCGCTGGGCACGCTGGACCCTCTGCTGAAGAGCGCGGGATTCAAAATTCGCTACGTCAATTTTGGTCGCGACCCGGATTCAACGCCATCGCTGGATGGCTATGAAGCGCTGATTATTCTCGGTGGGCCGATGAATACGGACCAAATAGAGGAGCATCCTAATCTCAGGGCTGAAGTCGAATTGATTCAGGAAGCAGTCAAAAAACAGATGTCGGTGTTAGGAATCTGTCTTGGTGCGCAATTACTGGCTAAGGCGCTAGGCGGCTCCGTAGTGCGCAATACCAAGCGTGAGATTGGTTGGTCCGACGTTTCGCTAACGAAAGATGGGGAGGGCGATAGTGTTTTGGCGTCGTTCGCCAGCCAGCAACAGGTTTTTCAATGGCACGAAGATGGCATCGAATTGCCGCCCGGGGCGGTACACCTTGCCAAATCCAGGGATAGCGCCGTACAAGCATTTCGTTATGGTGAGCAGGCCTATGGGTTCCAGTTCCACCTTGAGGTGGACCGTTCTCTGATTGAGCGTTGGCTTACTGTCCCAGCCAATCAAGCGACTCTAAAGGCCGAAACCGGGCGGATTGATCCTGATGCTATTCGGCAACAAAGTGAGCATTCGGTTGCTGCACTTGAGGCTTTGAGTCGCGACACGTTTTCGCGCTGGATTGAGCGCTTCGAAATTACTCCTCGACGCCGTTCGTTGCCCTCGCGTTAGTCAGAAATCGCGCCATTCCAGCGGTTGCTCCTGCATCAGGGCGACCTGTTCGCGAAGTGCAAGAATGTGATCGTCCCAGTAGCGTGGGCTGTCGAACCACGGAAACGCCGCTTTGAATGCAGGGTCTTCCCAGCGCCTTGCTAGCCAAGCCGCGTAGTGCATTATTCGCAAACTGCGTAAGGCTTCGATCAGATGCAGTTCACGCGCATCGAAACGTCGAAAAGACTGATAACCCTTCAACAGCGCTTCAAGTTGTGGGGTTTGTTCCTCACGATCGCCCGACAGAAACATCCATAAGTCTTGAACCGCTGGTCCATGCCGACAGTCATCGAGATCAACAATATGCAGTCGGTCTTCATTGACAAGTACGTTGCCAGGGTGGAAATCGCCGTGGAGTCGAATCTCTTTCGTGTCACCTGAGCGTTCAAAGCAAGCTTCGACCCCGTCGAGTACCAGTTCAACAATGCTCTCGTAGGCGTCGCAGTTCTGCTCTGGAATGAAGTCGTTGTCGAGCAAGTAGTCTATGGATTCCACGCCATAGCTATCGATATCAATTCTGGGCCGGAATTTAAAGTTGCTGCGTTCACCTTCCAGATGAATGCGCGCAACCAGGCGACCCAGTTGAGTGAGCAACTCGTAGTTGTCGAGATCGGGGGCACGACCACCGCGGCAAGGGAATACTGCCAGCCGGTGGTGACCGGCGTGTTTGAGCGTGTCTCCGTCGAGAACCATGGGCGGAACTACCGGGATCTCCTGTGCGGCAAGATCGATCGAGAATTGATGTTCCTCATGGATAGAACGATCATCCCAGCGAGCGGGTCGATAGAACTTGGCGACAACGGGTCTGTCGTCCTCAATACCAATTTGGTAGACACGATTTTCGTAGCTGTTTAGAGCCAGAAAACGCCCATCGCATTCAAAGCCCAAATCGTCGAGCGTCGCAACGATGTCTTCTGGTTGCAGGTCGGCGAATGCCAGTGTTGCAGCGTCGTCGCTCACGAGGCTTTTTGGCGGGACTCTCGTTTGCGATCCACTTCAGTCAAAAACTTCTTGCGGATGCGAAGATTGGCGGGCGTGACTTCCAACAATTCGTCATCATCAAGAAATTCCAGGGATTGCTCAAGTGAGAAACGAATTGGCGGCGACAGGATAAGGTTTTCATCGGTGCCGGCAGCGCGAATATTGTTCAGTTGTTTCGCTTTGGTCGGATTGACGACAAGGTCGTTTTGGCGTTTGTGTATGCCAATAACCATGCCTTCATAGACTGGCGCACCGTGGCCGAGAAATAATTTGCCGCG
>CBDTVC010000397.1:0-4024 GCA_965363925.1 uncultured bacterium
TCGACAGCGACGTTGCAGGTGATACCGAAAAGGTAACGAGTTAGTCGAACGTTGTTGCCAAATTCGGCACTCAATTCGCAGGAAGTTGGGGAAATCTGCCCTCTTCAAGAACATACTTTTCAGAAAACCATACTCGAATTATAGATGCGCGTACTCGTTACCGGCCATAACGGCTACATAGGAACCGTCATGGTCCCGATGCTGCTCAAGGCAGGATATGAAGTCGTCGGCCTGGATTCCAATCTGTTTGCGGATTGTTCCTACTCTGCGGAAGGTATTGCAGCAATTCCGGAAGTCATCAAAGACGTTCGGGATGTTACGGTTGCAGATCTGGATGGGTTTGACGCGGTAATTCATTTGGCAAACTTGTCGAATGACCCGCTTGGCAATTTGAATCCAAACCTGACCTTTGACATCAACCACCACGGTAGCGTTCGTTTAGCAGAGCTTGCCCGCGACGCTGGTGTTTCCCGGTTCTTGTTCTCTTCCTCCTGTAGCCTCTACGGCGCAGCCGGGCAAAGCGCTGTCGTTGAAACGGCGGAGTTTAATCCGGTTACTCCCTACGGCAAGGCAAAGGTTTTGGCTGAGCTGGATATTGCGAAACTCGCGACAGACGATTTTAGTCCTACTTACCTTCGCAACGCCACGGCTTACGGTGTTTCATCGCGATTCCGGTTTGACCTGGTCTTAAACAACCTCGTTGCCTGGGCCGTTACGACCGGCAAGATCCTGATCAAAAGTGATGGTTCACCTTGGCGACCAATCGTGCACATACGTGACATCTCGCTTGCCTTCCTTGCTGTCTTGGATGTTGACCGGAGTGTTATCCACAACGAGGCATTTAATGTCGGTCGTTCGGATGAAAACTATCAGATTCGCGATATAGCGACGCTG
The DNA here is from genome assembly GCA_965363925.1 of uncultured bacterium. Lineage (GTDB taxonomy): Bacteria > Bacteroidota > Rhodothermia > Rhodothermales > JABDKH01 > JAGQWL01. The sequence continues at coordinate 895 of CBDTVC010000397.1, forward strand.
GTTGGCGAGACAGTTCCTGGTTGCGAAGTAGCATTTGCCGAGGGTGCAAGTCCGGACAAACGATCCTACCAGGTCGATTTCAGTAAAATAACGGCAGCCCTGCCGTTGTATCGCCCAACCTGGACGGCGCGAAAAGGCGTGGAAGAGGTGTACGCAACGCTTAAGAATGCTGGTCTAACTCCCGACGAATTTGAAGGTCCGCGCTACCGACGCATCGACCACATAAAAGAAATGCTTGCGTCAGGCGAATTGCTTGAAGACTTGCGATGGTCTGCCGCACACAGTGTTAATTAGTCAGGCGGTGATACTGTTAATCTGAGATACTGCTAATCTGATTTCTATGACTACAATGACAGACACGACGGCCGAAAAACTTCCAGCCCGAGTTATTATTCCTGACTTCAAGTGCCGCTTCTGTCAGACGCCGCTGGAGTATTCGTTTGTGGATCTTCGGATGTCACCACTCTGTCAAAATGTGGTTAAACCCGAAGACCTGAATCGGCAGGAAACCTTCTATCCGTTGCACGCCTTTGTGTGCGAAGAGTGTCATCTGGTTCAGCTCGACAGCTATGTTGACCCTACCGATATTTTTACCGAATACGCGTATTTTTCCTCCTACTCTGACTATTGGCTCGCCCACGTAAAGCAATATGCCAGCGACATGATCAGCCGATTTGAGTTGACCGCTGACAGTCAGGTTGTGGAAGTGGCGAGCAACGACGGGTACGCCCTGCAGTATTTTGTTGAAGCCGGTATTCCTTCCTTGGGTGTTGAGCCGGCCGCAAACGTTGCCAAGGTTGCACAGGAGAAGGGCATTGATACGAAGGTCGTATTCTTTGGCCGGGAGAGTGCAAATGCACTTGCCGCAGAAGGCTACGGTGCAGACTTGCTCTTTGGGAAGAACGTCCTCGCACAGGTACCCGACCTTAATGACTTTGTGGCGGGGATGAAGATCCTGCTCAATGAAGGTGGCGTTGTCACCGTTGAGTTTCCGCACCTGATGCGGCTCATGGAAGAGAATCAGTTCGATACGATCTATCACGAGCACTTCGGCTATTTCTCATTTGTGACAGCCACCAAGATATTTGCCGCTCACGGGATTCGATTGTTCGACGTCCAGGAATTGCCAACGCATGGCGGGTCTATCCGCATCATTGGATGTCACGATGACGATGCGTCAAAGCCGCTCACTGGCCGGGCGGAAGAGTTGTTGCAACGCGAGACTGATGCGGGTCTTACCGGTCTGGCCGCTTACTCTGAATTTGCAGATCGAGTGCGCGAGACCAAACGCAAACTGCTTGCGTTCTTGATTCAGGCCAAGCGGGAAGGAAAAACGATTGCAGGTTACGGTGCCCCGGGAAAAGGAAACACAATGCTCAATTACTGTGGCATCGGAACAGATTTTATCGACTACACAGTTGATCGAAATCCATATAAGCAGGACACGTACCTGCCCGGGTCCCGAATTCCCGTTTATAAGCCAGAACGTATCTTCGAAACCAAGCCAGACTACGTGCTGATACTGCCTTGGAATCTCAAAGACGAGATCGTAAAGCAGATGGCGGATATCAGGTCATGGGGTGGTAAGTTCGTCGTCCCAATTCCCGAAACGACCGTAATCGACTAACGATACGGTTGAATCCGGAATGACTGGCCGGTACCTTCAATTTGCAGATCCTGCCAGTTTGTAAATTCTGACGGCTGTGCCTAAATGTGAGAGGCATTTATCTAAATGAAAGTCCAACCGTTAGACGTCCGCGATGCCTTCCTAATTTCGCCAGATCGCTTTGAGGATGCGCGTGGATTCTTTGCACGAACCTGGTGTTCAGAGGAGTTTGCGGCCAACGGACTCGAGCCCGCCGTCATTCAGTGCAGCGTATCATTCAATCGATCCAAGGGCACGATGCGGGGTATGCACTTTCAGCGTGCACCCCATGGCGAAGTTAAGCTCGTTCGATGTACGCAGGGAGCCATCTATGATGTTATCGTTGACACCCGAAAAGATTCACCTTCGTATTTGCAATATGTTGGTGTGGAGTTGACCGCCGAAAATCACGACGCGTTGTACATTCCTAAAGGATGTGCGCACGGCTTCCTGACGCTGACTGACAACGCTGAAGTCTACTATCAAATGGCACACCCATACCAACCAGCCGCAGCGGCAGGCTTTCGATATGACGACGAGGCGTTCGATATTAACTGGCCCAGCCCCGTCGTCGTTATTCATGAGCGTGACGCCAGCTACCCCGACTTTTCAGATGTCCTGGCTTATCATGACGAGTAGTCGAAGGCGAATTTACTGATGAGTAATCCTGAATATCCGCCCGAGCCAGCCAACGATGTGGGCCAGCGTATGCATGAGTTTGCTGCATCCCTCTATCCAATTTGTAGAAGTATTACAGGAGAAGGGACGCGGCAGACATTGCGGGCCATACAGGAGCGAATCGGCATCGAAATCCATGAGGTTCCATCCGGCACCCCAGCGTTTGACTGGGTTGTGCCCGACGAGTGGAACATACGCGAGGCATATATCGCCGATTTGAATGGGACGCGGATTGTCGACATGGCCGATCATAACCTCCACGTTCTGAATTACAGCGAACCGGTAGACACGACAGTTCAGTTGGCGGAACTGGGGAGTCACCTTCACTCCCTGCCCGATCAACCGGATCTGATACCGTATCGGACTTCCTACTATCAACGGCAGTGGGGATTCTGCCTGCCGCAGTCGTTGTTGGATACGATGTCTGATGAAGCCTACAGGGTCGTCATTGACTCCACGATTGAACCAGGCGTTTTGAATTACGGTGAGCTTTTGATTCCTGGTAAAACGGATGACGAGGTCCTTTTCTCGACGCACATCTGTCATCCATCTCTGGCGAACGATAATCTGTCAGGAATTGCGTTGCTTACTGAACTTGCCGGTGAACTTGCCGCCAAAGAGAACCACTATTCGTATCGATTTGTCTTTGTACCCGGCACGATCGGATCCATCACCTGGCTCTCGCGAAATCAGTCCAGCGTTGCAAAAATACAACACGGTCTTGTGGTTGCCTGTGTTGGAGACCCTGGCCACTTCCACTACAAGCGGAGCCGACGGGGTTACGCTGAGATCGATCAGATAGTTGAA
>CBDTVC010000398.1:0-4022 GCA_965363925.1 uncultured bacterium
GACCATCCGAACTCTAACCCGGATGAAAGCTCGCGCCCCAATCCGCGATTAAGCCCGTTTGTAGCGGTGGTGTCGGTCCTCCTGATTTGATCGTTCGCGGTCTCGGAGCCGTTCACTTTGGTCTGCTCGCTCCGCGCCAACGCATCACGATAATTAGCATGGATACCAAAATGAAAGCCTCGATCTGGAGATAACTCTCGAATACTCACAAATCGCACTCCAGTGTCCACGACATAGCTGAGGTTCGAGGTGTAGTTGCCATCAGTTAACTCTGGCTCTCGCCCAAAAGAATTCCGGCCTCCACCTAGATAGAACGAAAACAGCTTTGACCGCTCTGCAGAAAGCAGTGTATAAGCAAGTTGTGGTCCGGCAATTTGGCGATCACGGTCGGTAAGATCGGTCGAGCCCGGATTGTCATTGTATTCAAGAGCTGCAAATCCAGATTCACTTCCAACGGCACGGCTCGGAATCGCGACGATTTGGATTCGCTCGTCGAAGTGAAAGGGCAGGAAGCTCGCTGGGAAGAGATCTGCTGCAGCAAGTCCGGTTGAATGGACCGGCAAACTCACTGGTAATGAATGGCGATTAGACTGGGCTACGGCGCCCCCAACCTCAAAGCTGGTGACGAACAGCCACAGCGCAAACTGCAAGAAAAAGCCGAGGATCGCTCGATCTTTCTGCTTCTGCGGATTGACGTTCGAAAGCTCGTGCACGGTTCTTGGAGGCTGAATCTACAGGATGATCCGCCTCCAGGAAAGCTATACTGCCCTGGATGCGGACATATTCGACCGGAATATACCCCTGTCGTTCAAGTGGCCGACGTAACGCCCCAATACCTCAACCTCTTCAAAAAGGTCCGGACGGATCTCGATCGCCTGATACTCGTCATTGGCCGGGACTAGCCTGAGGCCAGTCGGGTCCCGGAAAACGCGCTTGAGAGACGTCTCGCCGTTGTACAGTACGGCTCCAATTCCGCCGTTAGGGATGTCATCGTCGACCAGCAACACGTAGTCGCCGTCATCGATATCTGCATCGATCATCGACCGGCCGGAAACACGGATTGCGAACAGTCGATCCAGGTTCGGAAACAAGGTTTCCAGCGTAATTGTGCCCATATCTGCGTCTACTGCTTCCTGCAGTGCGCCGGCCGTGATAATGCCCCGTATCGGGATACCGCGTTGAGTTGATTGACTCCTTACGAGCTGGTATCCAGCATCGTCTTTTTCAAGAAAGCCCTTTTTGAAAAGCGCTTGCAGATTCTGCGTTACGCTATTCGGGGATCGGTAGTCGAATTCTTCAGCCAGTTCGCGATACGTCGGCCAAACTCCTTGTTCCTCAAGGTATTCCCGGATGTATTTGAGGAAGGAGAGCTGCTTGGAAGTAAGTTGTCTTCGGCTCATGTTCCGGCGGTTTAAATCGTCGTTAGCTCGGACGTAAGGGTGTACACGCCACAATTGTGAACGAGCCTTTTGCAGAAAACCTGGTCGTAGGAATCCGGACGATACTCCAAATCTCCGCATTTCCAGTCTGGAGGTGGCCCGGGAAAACTTCGGGGCGCGTCCAGTCGCAGACAAGGTTTACCGTGCATGTGTATAATATATGTACGGTAAATCAGGAATCCTAGTCCCGCTTCGGTCGTGCCTGAAAAAGCTGTCCCGAAACGTTTGCAGCTCTCGTCGGAAACTGGGTTTCGATATGAAACCGATAGTAGGCTTCAATGAGGTCAGCCACTTCTCCGTATGCGTCTTCCTGAATGTCCATCCGCGTAGCGGCATCCAGTGACGCGCGCGCGAAGACAGAGAAGGCACGGAGTGCACTGCGAGACGCGGATCGGAAATCACGCCCCATTGTAACCGGACCAATCCCGCCTTCTGGCAAGTAGAGCGATCCACCGTTTTTCGCAAGAGACTCTACATCAAGTTTTTCGAATGACGGAGCAAAGCCGAGTTCGGCCGCAAGCTGAAGCTGAAAGTATGGGAGCACATTGGCAGGCCGTTGGTGTTCCGTGTCAATTGTCGTCAAGCAATCAACCAGTAAATCAAACACGCGGGGCTGAGCCTCTCCTTCGATCATCATAGCGTTTGCTAGTTCAATGCAACGCAACCCGATAGTGATCTTTTCGAGGTCCCGACCGAGGTTGTCGAATCGTTTGAGGTGGGAGGTTTCGGTCACAGTTTGGACCGAGCGACTATTTCGATTGTAGTAGACCAGATCAATGAACGACATCGGTTGGAGTGTTGACCCAAATCGACTTTTGACATTGCGCGCACCTTTCGCGATTCCCGTTACACGTCCGAATCGCTGAGTATAAAAGGTCACGATTTCACTCGTTTCGCCGTACTCCACGCTGCGCAAGACTACTGCGGACGTACGTACAATTGACTGATTACTCATTTCGCGAAAGGCTCGTTCATTTTGCGCCAACTAGCTTCTTTTGTGTGCGTGGAAACCATCTGGTCAATTTCACATCTCTATTTATGAATTGACGTTATGGTTTTGCAGGTGGATGAGTCCTCAGACCCGTTGCCTTGACACAGGCCCGGAAGAGTATACCGCCCGCGTAGGGGCTCATCCAAAACATCAGTTGCCATGCCTTTAAGATTCCTGTCCACCAAACGACAGAATACGCTCCGTCGTGCATTTTTTCGTCTACAGGATCGTCTGGCGTTGTCCGCAAGCGAGTCCAGGGCTCTGCTCACAATCGTCACCTTTGCGTTATCCGGAATGCTCTTGCAGGAGTACCGGTTGAGCCACCTTCCGGAGCCCATGGAGCCACTAACGACCTCGGCACCCCCAGTTAATGATGAGGCACCCTCAAGTAGCTGGCGAATCGGATTCGGGGACGGTGGGCCGCGACCTTCGTCGCCGTTCCTGCTCGAGAACCTGATCATTATATCAGAGCCACCTAAGGGAGTACAGCCAAACGGACCGAATCCGGGTGAACGCTTGGATCGTGAAACGATTAAGGATGAACTGAATCGCGTCGGCCAACGTGATACTTTCGCCACCGACGGATCGCTTCATTTGCCAATTGTCGCAGACATTTCTGTTGTTGCCGACACGCATGCAAGTCAATACGGTCGTTTTGATTCAGCCAGCACAACAAAGAAGGAGCTCCGGAAACCGATACGTGAAACAGCTCGATCAACGATCAACATCAACACGGCGAGCTTGACAGAGCTTCAGAAGCTTCCGGGAATCGGACCGGCGATGGCGCAACGGATTGCCGACTACCGATCGACTGTCGGCGGTTTTGTAACCAAAGAAGAGCTTACAGCCGTAAAAGGAATCGGTCCCAAACGGCTACAGAAATTACTGCCGCTGGTTCGACTGAAGGAGTAGAACCACTGTATCGCGGATTCAATTAATTGAAGTCTCCTCTTCAAAGCCCGGCATTCCGTCACCCGACGAAGACTCGCGACTTTTTCGGCCTACTTTTCCCTCCACCCATTCTTTTGCAACTTCTTCCTCGCGTAAAAGGAATCGATAGATCGGTATTAACAAGATTCCAGCCAACGCAAAGAATCCGATTGTTACCACCACGATCACGATCCAGATTGATGTTTCGCCCATTAGAAGTGTTAACGCAAGTTCGAAGAATTTGACAGACGTGTTTCCGTAATATGTATTGTTGATCCGTTCGTTCCGTTTTTATCGGAACGAGAATCCGTCTGAATCAGAATGGTCATAGATGCTGTGGTGTTTTCCCAAGAATCAAGCGACAGGATAGCGGCGTTGATGAACGTATGCCTCATTTTCCTCTTGGATACTGATGCGCGTGAGAGTGCCGCTTTGCCAGCGGCAGAATGTCTCTCCGGATTCCTTGGAGAAGAGGTTGCGGATTTACTGCCGCTGGCCGAAAATCAGGAGCGTTTGTTGACCTCGAAGGGAGGGTGGGGAGTGTTATTGGTCTCAATCGTCCAGCTACGGAAGTCATCGTCGGACGGTGATCTTCAGCTCCTCCTGGACTTGTTGATGAAGATGTCCCTTGCGGATGGGCGATACGAACACAAAGAAAATCG
>CBDTVC010000399.1:0-4007 GCA_965363925.1 uncultured bacterium
CGGTAATACGCTGGGTGTGCTTCAATTTGACGGCAGTACGTGGCGGCTCATCGAAACTACCGATGCTACCGTGGTGCGGTCACTTGATACTGCCGCGGATGGGACCGTGTACGTCGGATCGTCAGGCGACATCGGGTTTCTTACTCCAGACCAATCTGGATTGCTCACGTACAGATCTCTCCTTCCGTTTGTCGATGAAGTTGCGCGGGATTTTAATGACGTGCGAACCACCTTCGCAACGCCGACCGGCATTTACTTTCAGTCGTGGGAGAGTCTATTTCGATTCACTGAAAGTGCTGATGGCTCGTGGACTATCACCCGGTGGGAGCCAACCGGGCGCTTCTTGTACGCGTTCTGGGTCAACGGAACGTATTACGTGCACGACGAAGGTGTCGGCTTGCTCAAGCTTGCGAACGACAAATTCGAGTTACTACCGGGAAGCGAGCGCTTCGCTGATGAGCGGGTGCAGGTCATGCTGCCTTTTGGTGACGATGGGGTACAATTTGTTGTTGGCAGCTTTAATCAAGGATTGTTTCTTTTCAACGGTCAGCGGTTCACGCGATTTGTAACTGAGGCTGATGATATTCTCAAACGCGTTGGGACACTTTACGCTGGTTCGGTTCTGGAGGATGGTTCTCTTGGTTTGTCCGTCCTGGATGTAGGATTTGTAGTTGTAGACCGGGACGGCCGACTGCTACACGTTGTCACTGCGGCAGATGGGGCGATTCCGAGCAATACGATCATTTCGACTTTTGTCGACGAGGCCGGCACTGTTTGGCTTGCGCCTGAGACCGGGATTTGTCGGGTCGAAACACCTTCGCCGCTCACCCGATTTGACGAGGCCAAAGGCCTAACGGGAGCAATCTTTGACATCACGCGCTTTCAGGACGTGTTATACGTGTCGACCGGAGATGGCTTGTTCTTCCTGAACAAGCGCACTGCGAACTTTCAAGCGGTTGATGGTCTCGAAGCCGGGATCAAGCAGAGTTTCGGGATGGTCCAGGTCGAAGGACGCTTGCTCGTGGCAGTAAGTACCGGCATTTATGAGGTCCGCGGTGATCAGGCGACGCTCGTCGTTCCAAACGTCGGGTTTTCGTTTGCTGCGCAAGGTCTACACCAGTCGCGTCAGGACCCGCGAAGGGTTTTCGCAGCCCTTGCTGACGGTCTTGGCTCGATACTGTTGGACAGGCGTGGACGTTGGCAGGTTGAGGGGCACATAGACGGTATTCATGAGCAGCTGAAGAGCATCATCGAACCAACGCCGGGTGAGTTGTGGCTTAGTACCGTCGCCCAAGGCGTGCTGCGTGTTGTCGTTCCGGGTGCTCCTGATGTAGGCGTTGTTGTTGAGCGGTTTGAAGACAAACCAGAAATGAGTGGTGCCGTCGCCGCATTTGATATCGCGGGTCGTGGGGCCTTCGCCACCAAAGATGGTGTATTTCGTTTCGATCCGTCGACGTCTAGCTTTGTCGCTTATCCGGAGCTGCAAGATGCCGTAGACTTTAGCGGGACGTCACACGGTTACAGTGTCGTACCGGATCAAAAGGGAAATCTATGGGTCAACTTTGGTGATCAGACCGCGATCTTGCGCCTGCAATCAAACGGGACCTACCTGGCGGATCTCAAAGTCGCTGCTCGATTTGCGGAGAGTCCGGCTGAAGCGGTCTTTCCCGAATCAGATGGCACGGTCTGGTTCGGAACCAACGACGGCGAACTGATCCGATACGACCCGAATGTGGAGAAGGTTTACAATCAGGGTTTTGAATCATTGGTGCGTCGAGTGGTTGCTGGTGAAGACTCAACCGTGTTTGGTGGCGCATTCCAATCGGACCAACTGGAGGTAACCATCCCTCACGCAGAAAACGCGCTCCGGTTTGATTTTGCTTCGACGAGTTTTGAAGACCCGGCGCAAACCCGGTTTCAATCGAGGCTTGACGGTCAGGATCGAGACTGGTCAGCATGGACACCAGATACGCGGCGCTACTACACGAACCTTGCTCCCAAAGATTATGTATTTCGAGTTCGAGCGTTGAATCTGTACGGAAATGAGAGCGGCGAGGCCAACTATTCGTTTTCGATTCTGGCGCCTTGGTATCGGACCTGGTGGGCGTACCTGTGCTATCTCGCCGCGTTCCTCGGAATCGCCTGGATCGCAAATGGTGTGCAGCACAAACGACTGGTTAAACGCGAACGCGCAAAGGCGGAACTGCGTGAGGCCCAGCTTCGTGCTGATGCCGCTGAAGCAACCGCCAATGCAGCTGCTTCTGAGGCGAAGGCACACCAGGCAGAGAATCAGCGAATGCGGAACGTCGAGCTACTCTCCGAAATCGGACGCAACGTTACGGCAACGCTTTCAATTGAGGGCATAATCGATCGCGTTTATGAGAGTGTCAATAACCTGATGGACGCTTCGGTTTTTGGGATTGGCATCTACAACGAAAAGCACCAGTCGGTCGATTTTCCAGGAACGAAAGAAAAAGGTGTCGTGCAGCCGCCGTATCGGTGCAAGCTGGATGACGCAAACCGTATTGCCAGCTACTGCTTTAACAATCAGGCCGACATAATAATTCAGGATTACGGCAAGGAACACAGAAAATACGTTCCAGCCCAGGAACCGCTTGTTGGGGAAACGCCCGAATCGGTTCTCTATATCCCGCTGCTCTTAAAGGACAAAAAGATCGGCGTCATAACGGCGCAGAGCTTTGAGAAGAATGCTTACGGCGAATACGAAGTTAACGTCCTTAGAAACCTCGCAACGTATGCTGCCATTGCGCTGGACAACGCGGATGCGTACCGAAGCCTGAATGCTTCGCTGGACGAATTGCGCGCCATGCAGGAACAGCTTGTGGTACAGGAGAAACTGGCATCGTTGGGTCAACTCACGGCTGGCATCGCACACGAAATCAAAAATCCCCTCAACTTTGTCAACAATTTTGCCCAGTTGATCAGTGAACTTGTAGTCGAGCTCGGTGAAGAGCTTGAGGCTAATAAAGACAAGAAGGTTGCGGATGTAACAGGTGACCTTGACGAGATCTTGTCATTGTTGAAAATGAACGCGGACAAGATTAATGAACATGGCCAACGCGCAGATGGTATCGTCACCAGTATGCTGCAGCATTCGAGGACAGACAGCGGGGAGCGAACTCCGACAGATCTGAATCAACTGCTGGAGGAGTACGTGAGTCTGGCCTATCACGGCATTCGCGCGACCAACGCTGGATTCAGTGCAGAAATTGTCAGAGATTACGACGACTCGGCGGGGATTCTGAGCATTATCCCACAGGATATCGGTCGCGTTTTGCTAAATCTCCTGAACAACGCCTTCTATGCTGTTCAGGAACTGACCACCGCCGAGCAGCGGGCGGGATACGTGCCTACTGTTTCGGTGAGTTCTCGTCGGGGTACCGATTCGGTGACATTAACGGTTTCTGACAACGGATCCGGAATACCGGAACACATCCGCGACAAAATCTTCGAGCCGTTCTTTACAACCAAGCCGACTGGTTCAGGGACGGGTCTGGGACATTCAATGAGTTACGACATTGTGACAAAGGCACATGGCGGAACGCTTGAGGTAGCCGAGACGCCGGGTGGTGGCGCAACGTTCGTTGTGACGCTGCCTACGGACAGCTAGTCGCTCATCCTACCTTCGCAAATCCGAGGTAACGTTCGGCGTAGAACAGTTCGAAAAATGCGCTGAGATGTTTGTGTTGTTCATTAGCCAATTCGGAATCCATTTTCATCAGGTCTTTGGCAGCAACTTGTGCTTCAGCAAGCGTGTCAACATCCGCAACCAAATCTGCAATTCTGAGCGCGGCGACACCGCTTTGTCGCGTCCCGAAGAAATCCCCCGCGCCCCGAATTTTCAGGTCAACCTCACTGATCTTAAAGCCGTCAGTAGTATTGGTCATTGCCTCCATCCTCATCCGTCCGTCTTCGGTTTGCTTATGAGAAGCCATGAGAAAACAATAACTCTGATCAGCCCCTCGCCCCACCCGGCCACGGAGTTG